>JAISPL010000040.1 GCA_031274925.1 Syntrophobacterales bacterium
TGCATCTATTATGCGTTTACGTAAGTCCTTCGATAATGGCGCTGGCGTCCTGTAAACACCCCTTCTTCTTGGATATTTACAGAATATTCTATAGTATGTGTTTTGTTAAGTTGGTATAAGTTGGTAAGGAGAATGGGAGAATGGGAGAATGGGAGAATGGAAAGCGAAACAGCGGGCGATAAGGTCTTGAGATATCAGGACCGGTATTACTTCAGCCCGAGTCTTTTCATCTTTTCTATTAGAGTGGTCCTGTTCATATTTAGGGCTTGGGCTGCCTTGCTCTTGACTCCTTTGGTTTCGTTGAGGGCCTGGAGGATCAGTGATTTCTCGAATTCAGTTACGAGTGTTTCGTAACCTTTCCCGATGTCGACGGGGACCTCCTCCTGTCTTTTGTCCGCGGTATAAAATTTTTCCGGAAGATCTTCAACATCTATATACCCGGTTTTTTTCAGTACCACGAGCCTCTCTACGAGGTTCTGAAGCTCTCGTACATTGCCGGGATAATCATAGTCTATGAGCGCGTTCATGGCCTCTTCGCTGAAACCTTCTATTACGGCGTTATTCAACTTGTTAGACCTTCCAAGAAAGTAATCGAACAACAGGGGGATGTCCTGACGCCTTTCGCGTAAAGGAGGAATGTGGATTGGCACCACGTTGAGCCTGTAATAGAGATCCTCCCTGAACTTTCCTTCCGCCACAAGATCTTCAAGCTTTCTGTTCGTCGCGGCGATAATCCTCAGATCAACCCTGATCGTTTTTGACCCGCCGATTCTCTCGAACGTTTTCTCTTGCAGGACTCGCAGCAATTTGACCTGAAGGTTGGAGCTCATGTCGCCGATCTCATCAAGGAAAATGGAACCCCCGCTTGCAAGCTCGAACCGGCCGAACCTTGTGTTTATCGCCCCGGTAAACGCGCCTTTTTCGTAGCCGAAAAGCTCGCTTTCCAGCAGGCTTTCTGGGATGGCCCCGCAGTTGACTATCACAAGAGGATTATCTCTTTTCGAGGAATTATAATGGATTGCCCGTGCCACCAGTTCTTTTCCCACACCGCTTTCGCCTGTGATGAGCACGGTGGCGTTTGTGTCGGCCACTTTCTCAATGAGCTCGAAGACTTTCTGGACAGGAAAACTGATTCCGATAATGTTCTCAAACTTGTATTTATCCTTGAGGCAGCTCCGGAGCATCGTATTTTCCCTGGTCAATTTATTCTCAGAAAACCTACGAAGTAAATTTGCTTTTAAGGTAAGCCCTTTCGGAATATTCTCGTTCTTCAGGAGAGTGAAGTAGTGCATTGCTGAATCGACGGTAGCGAGTACTTCCTCAAGTTTGAAGGGTTTCAGAAGATAATCGAACGCACCGCACCTCATGGCATTGATGGCCGTCTCAAGGCTTCCATACCCTGTCATGACGATGCCCAGAGTGTTGAGGAATTCTTTCTGTATGAAATTAATGAGTTGAAGTCCATCGATCTTAGGCATTACCAGGTCGGTGATGAGGACCTGGTAATTGTTGTTCTTGAGAGCCGCCAACGCTTTCTTGCTTTCAAAGAATGCATCGACTTCATACCCATTGGAGACCAAGAATTCCGTCAGCATAGTAAGAATGCTTTCTTCGTCCTCTACAATTATGATTTTACCCTTGTAAATGTTATCAGTCATAAAGGATCATTTCAGGTCTAACTCAAACCTCATGGGGACCATTATACAATTTTTTCATTGTTTTTTCATTGCCTGAAATTTAAATAAATTAAACTCGAAGACGATTTGACCGACCTATGGACCAGAGAGCGGTTTAGAATGTGGGATCTCCAGTGGAGGCCAAGGACAGTCCGCCCCGGCAGCAGTATTGTTTCTACCGTGGCCAAAGCAGTGATGCAGTGAAGGGTAAATATGGTGGCTCTTGCCCAAAGGAGGAGTCCAGAAACATCACCTCTTTTCTCTGCCATCCTTTATAAAAAAGTAGAAGGTTAACGGGATAATCGGGATTCTTGTAATGAAATTTGAGTTCCACGTTGTGACCGAACCACGATTGGTATTACCATACCTTCTTCAAGCTGATGCCAGCCTTTTCGAACTCTTTTCAGGCCTGCCCCGAGATAATGTTCATCAAGTCACCAATTGAGTCGGCCGAGTCGGCCATTTCGAGGCCGATCTTATCGCTATGGCGCTTTCTTGTCGTCTGCGAGTCTTATATCTCTGGATATGGCTACATGTTTTTTGAAGACCGCATGGACTGATGGAAATGGGATGCGGTGAACCGACATCACCGACACTGTGAACGGAGGCGAGCTTAAAGCCCTGATTGATACGAGGGATAAATATACGCCATAGTTCCTTGAATGAAATAGACAACCTATCGGCAGCCTTCAGAGACAATGTGAAATGGGACGTGAACGGCTCGACGGTTACCAACTAAAGCTCATGAATGTAGTCGCATCCGATCTTACCGACAGGATAACATCCTACAGACCTTGGGCGTCATTAGGTGTCAAATTCAGCAAAGAATTAAGAATTACCTTGCCTATGTTGTTAACAGTTAGACAAAAAGCAACAACAATCCAGCAGCAACAATCCATAGGAGGCCCGGTCGACTTTAGTAAATCCATACAATCCATACAATGCCTATGGCAGGTGAACGTAATGGCTGACGAGTACGACAAGGGCGAGATCCCCAGGAGGAACATCTCTTTCCTTTACGGATATCTCATAAAGCGGCTAAGAGAAGTCCATGCGCCGCTTAAAAAATAGGGATACCCGTGATGACAAGGCATCTCTGTGCTGTGGTACTGTGATGGGTCGGATGGTTGGGGTGTTTTGGCAGCATGGATTTACACTCCATACTTTCCCTTTTCCCGTTTGCAATGACACGTGGCAAAGATTTTGCAGATATATTCACAAGAGGATGACAAAAAGATTTTAAAAATGGTGAATGACAAACATATAAGATATATCGTATACTTATAATGGATAACAATAAGGAGTTGCGTGAAATACTTGAGGGTTATCTAATCCAAAGGATGAAGGCGATTTCATAGACGGCGCCGGTGACGGGAAGGAGGCTCTGGAAAAGTATTAGACAAATCCGTACAACCTCATCATCAAAGACCTCAATACACTTTGAATGCCCGAATTTACGGGGACCTAACTTCTTAAGAGAGGTCGCGAAGTACAAGAGCAATACGGATTTATCATCATTACCGGCTATGTATCCCTTGATATGGACATAGAAGCGTTCAGAGGTTGGACTCGACTACATTGTGAAGCTTTTCAGGATGGAAGAACTGAAGATTGTAGTTGAGAACGCCAGGGATAAGATCATGTTGAAGAAGGCGAATGCGCGGCTTTTCGAGAAGTTGACCCGCTTCTATGAGAGGCTTGCGCGGTACAGACGGCTGATAAGTCAGGGGTATCAAAACTGATTGACGTGGAAGGAATCCTTAATGAAATGATGAAACTGGACCTGCTTAGAAAATGAAGGTTTTAGACTTGATGATGCGGCGCGGCATGGAGAGGATTTTATGAAAAAGTTACGGTATGAAACGTTGGCGCGGACAGAGGTTTGTGAATGATAGAAGGTTCGAAAGTTCTGCTTGTTGATGACAGTGAGGAAGTAATTGAGATTCTGTCCGATTTTCTCCAGATGAACGATTGTGAGGTGCGCGTTGCGTATACTGGGCGGATGGCCATTGACATCTTCGACAGAGAAGAGTTTGACATCGTTATCCTTGATGTAAAATTACCCGATACTAACGGCTTATCACTCCTTGACACTATAAAAGTCAAAAATCCGACAGTAGCGGTAATCATGATTACAGGCCATCATGAGCCTGATTTTATCGTAGAGGCGATGAAAAAAGGCGCTTCCGATTTCCTGATGAAGCCTTTTGAATGTGATAAGCTTATGCTTTCCATGATGCGGGTTCTCCGCGAGAGGGAACTTCTCATTGAGAAGGACAGCATTCTCCAAAGCATTGAGGATAAGCAGAAAATCGAGATGCTAAACAGGGAACTGCAGAACAAGATAAGAGAATTGACGACAATGTACCATATTTCCAACAAGTTCAATTCCCTCAACATATTCGATGACGTGTACGAAAAGATGATCCACATCATAGGCGAGGTGATGGATACGAAATCGTGCGGGTACTATATAGTTGACAGGGAAAAGAAGGAGTTGATTCTTTACAGGGGCAATGGAGGCAAGAACGAGGTTTCCAATGATAAGAGAGTTGCCCTCTCTGATGAGTTTCTCGGGCATTCACATTTGTCGAAGAAGTTTTTCTACGAGGGCAGTAAACTCTACCTGCCCCTTCTGATCAAGGGTGAATGTATTGGTTTCATTATGGTGGACGGTAAAGCGAACGGTATCGGAAAGGATGCGTTTCATCAAGGTGACCTGTTTTTTCTAAGACTTATCACTGAAAAAGCATCAACGCAGATCGAAAACCATATGTTGTACGAGAGTCTCTTCGAAAACGCACTCCAGACACTTACATCCCTGATCACTGCTATCAATAAAAGAGATCTCTACACGGAAGGACATTGCAAGCGCGTTACGGAGGCGAGTCTGAAATTGGGGAGGGTAATAGGGGTTACCGATTACGAAGAAGATGTCCTCAAGGTAGTTGGACCTATCCATGACTTGGGTAAGGTCGGGGTGCCCGATTCCATACTGCTAAAACCGAAAAAATTGACTTACGACGAGTATCAGATAATGAAAGATCACTCCGCATGTGGCGAAGAGATAGTGAACCGGTTTGAAATATTGTCCAGTGAGGCAAAAATCATCCGTTACCATCACGAGAGATTTGACGGCATTGGTTATCCCGATACTCTCCATGGAGACGAAATCCCGAAGTGTGCCCGGATCATCGCGGTGTGCGACGCCTACGACGCCATGACAAGCGATCGACCTTACCGGAAGGCGCTCAGCAAGGATGTTGCCCTTGCTGAGATCAAAAAGTGCAAAGGTATGCAGTTCGACCCCGAGATATCGGACGCCTTTTGTACCATGCTGGGCGAAAGAGAAATGAGAGGTGGTGTGAATTAAGAGGCTAATATTTCGGAGGTAGAAGACAGTCTGCCGGTTGAATTCAGGCGCGTAGGTCACGAAGAATTCTTGAGACTCGAAAATATCCTGCGCCACAATTCTTCCTGTAAGTCGGGAAGGTTCCGTGTAACCGAGTTTCAGGGTGGCTTTGCCTGTATGCCTCCCCTACTGGGAGGGGAGAACAATGAGCTTTTTTTGTGTACCTTAACGTGTTCGACAGAAAGCCGGACATGATAATAAATCTCTTTAAATCAAGGAAGAATGGGTCCCTTCATGCTCCATAGAAAAGCCGAGCGGGAAAGCCATTATTGAGATCATAGACGGCAGTCAGTCGGAGGAAATGCCCGCGAAGCAGCCGCTTTTGAGTATTTCCTATTATTTTTTGTGGTTTTTTCGCCTGTTGTGGTATATTAAAAAGAGTATTTTATGCTCCGATTGATCCCGGATACGCTTCAGCCCGTAATGATTTTACCCAAATCGGTTATCAACGCCAATGGTGTCGTGTAATATTCACGGAGGATACCGAACTTACCGTCGCACTTATCGACAGGATACACGACATGGATATAGAACCGTTTTTGTAAAAGGAATGCCTCAAGCCCCTGTCTTTTATTCACCAATCTATGGCTTTCCAGGCAGAATATCCTACATGTCCCAAGGGGTTGTACCGCTACTCGGGTTAAAAGTGATAAAAGGCTTGTTCCTCGGTATCTGTGCTTTCAATCGGATGCAGAAAACCATGATAGGGCTATGGGAATACTGCTTCGCCTGCCTGAGCGCCGCGAGGGTTCTGGCGAAGAAAAAGGAGATAAAAGAGTTTAAGGAGGTCTCCATTTCGGGGGGGCTTTTACGATCCCGGGAAAGCGATCCTTGTGATCCAGTATACTGACGAATATAAAACTTTTAGGTGATGCTGAACGTAAAGATATACTGATTGACAAAACGGAAAAGGCATATTTCGAGGTGATCCGCGTGGAAGTCGTCACCTGGATAACTCAAAGAAGCGGAGTTTTTAAAGAATATGATTGAAATGACAGGGAAGCATAATCGACTTGATGTTTCACGGTATACCTGCATGGAGATGGCAATCGTCCATCTGGCGGATGTTTTTGTGAAGGCCATGGGATTTGGTTTTGCGGGTGACCGTATCATACCGGTTGTTAACTCGAATGTACGTAAACTTCTCGGCCTGACTGAAGGCGACCTCAAAGAGACGGAGGACGGCATGGAGGCTGCCGCCAACCTTTTTCAATAGCCTGTTCAATTACCATGAAAACGATCGTTCTTATCTCTCTCGACATGGTCATGATCAGCATAATCGACAAAATCTTGGAGAAATTTTACAGGGTCGTTGTCTTCATGGATATGCGTTCGGCCCTGGACTATATCTATAACTCAATACCAGACCTGATGATCGTGGATATCATGAACCCTGATGATCAGACCATAATTACCGTCCTCAACAGTCTGAAAGAAGATCCTATTTTCAGCCAGTTGCCTGTTCTCACCCTTCTTGCGGATACCAGGTTTTTACCTTCCTTTTGGGAAAGTTTACCCGTCGAAGATTTCTTGAGAAAATCAGATATTAAGAAAGAGTTAATCCTTAGAGTGAGCCTTGCGATCCTGAGGTCGGAAAGGGTTGTAGAGATAAACCCCCTTACCCGCCTCCCCGGGAATATTGCGATCAACAAGCAGATACAGTCGAGGCTTGATGGTGGGCGTGAGTTTTCCCTTGCCTATGCCGACCTTGATTATTTCAAACCTTTTAATGACTACTACGGTTTCAGCCGTGGCGACGAGGTGTTGAAAATGGCGGGCAGACTTATCGGTAATATGGTGAAAAGTAAACAGCCTAAGGACAGCTTTGTAGGCCACATCGGCGGAGATGATTTCGTGTTCATAATGAACCCGGAACTTGCAGGAGAGACTGCGAAAGAGATCATACGTGCCTTTGACAGGATAGTACCTACATTCTATAACGCAGAGGACAGAAAAACAGGACTAATCATGTCCCGTGACCGCCAAGGGAATAGGAGGAGTTTCCCAGTGATCACCATCTCAATCGGGATTGCCCTGAGCAGGGTCGGGTCTTTCTCTCACTATGGCGAGTTGGCAGGGATTGCCTCGGAGATGAACTCCTATGCAAAACACCTCGAAGGAAGCTGTTTCGTAATGGACAGGAGGCATAATAGGACATCGTGGCGCGGGAGCATCAAGTGAATCGCATAGGGGAGAAGAAGAGCGAAGAACATAGATAGTAAAACTTTTATTGCGAGAGGAGTGGAGAGAAATTATTGAGTCCCCTCGCATTATTCTGGAATATCCGCAAAGCCCGCTTCCTGAGCCGCCCTAACCGGTTTCTCGTGCGATGCGAACTCGACGGACTGCCCGTGGAGGCGTTCCTTCCTAATCCGGGAAGGCTTCTGGAACTCCTGCTGCCCGATTCCATCGTGTATGTCACGGAAGACGAGGCGTTTAAACGGAGAAAAACATGCTTTACGGTCGTTGCTGTGGAGCGTGAGAATCGGCCGGTCATGCTCCATACCCATCGGACGAATGACGTAGTCCGTCATCTTATAGTGAAAGACAGAATCCCTGGGTTAGAGGGCATGCGTATCGTGAGGGCCGAAGTACCGGTTGAGCACAGCAGGTTCGATTTTCTCCTTGATGACGGGACCTCCTCGCCGGTCTACCTTGAAGTGAAATCATGCACGCTCGTAGGTGAAAGGGTAGCCATGTTTCCCGACGCGGTCACCGCGAGGGGCGCGAGACATCTCATTGAACTTAGAGAGCTTAAGAAGAAGGGTGCAAGAACGGCCGTGCTTTTCGTGGTCCACTGGCCCACGCCCATTTTTTTCATGCCCGACTACCATACGGACATTCATTTTGCCCGGACCCTGTTGGAAGTGCGGCATGATGTTCAGGTAATCCCTCTGGCGGTGAAATGGCGGGATGACCTGACTCTCGATACGGAGGTGAGACTCCTTAGCGTACCGTGGGACTATATAGAAAAGGAGGCCCGCGACGGAGGAAGCTATCTGCTGGTCCTCCGCCTTAACGGGGGTCACAGGATTCCGGTTGGAAGTCTTGGGGATACATTTTTCAGGGAAGGGTACTACGTGTACGTGGGTTCGGCCATGACGAACCTTAATAAGAGGATTGAACGGCACCTGAGGATAAGGAAACTCCACCACTGGCATATTGACGAGTTGAGGGCGATATGTGATGTGCGGGCCGCCCTTGCCATCCGTTCATCGGAGCGCCTTGAATGCGTTTTGGCAGAGGCAGTTTCCTCCATGGCAGGTTGGCAGGTGAACGGGTTCGGTTCCTCGGACTGCTCGTGTCCGACTCACATTTTCGGCTTTGAGAGCGATCCCCTGGAGTCAAAGGCCTTCCACAAGATGCTTCAGTACTTCCGAATGGGCCGGTACGTGGACCGGACCGGTTTCTGACGTTTCATGCCTTATTCATCATTAGTACGGGTCTGACCGTGGCTCCTTTCCTTGAATCATCAATAGGTTTTGTTGATTTCCCGAAACTCATAGAATCTAATCGGGCGATTGAAGGGAAACCGTCTGTTGAGGTGGAACCGATTAGTTTGGAGATAAAGAACCAGGGCACATCTCCCTTAAATGATCCCCCTTTGCCGCGTACCTACGGCAGAGGCGTCCATGGAGAGGGCGAGATAAAGGACATGAAACCGGAATTAGCCTCAAAAATTTTTGTACACGGCATCACTTAGGCCGACTCCCAAGACGGACAAAGATTGTTTCTAAAAATCCTATCGATAGCAGACCTGACAATTTGCTTATGGTGTGTGTTGAACACCTTTAGCTTCCTTTGATTATTGGCAATTTCAGATGCCGACTGTCTTTAAGGGACCACTCTAAATTTTTGTATCCTTATTCAGTCTATGATGATCTCTTGAACGGCGAGTCTTTTCCGTGGGGCAGGAGATTCGTCAGGGTAGCCCACGGCGAGAAGGGCGACCACATACAATGTATTATCGTCCCAGCTAAAGAGGTCCTTGATCTTTTGCCCGTCTATGAGGCGTACCCAACAGGTTCCGAGGCTGAAGTCGAGCGCCCTTAGCGCCATGTGTTCTATTGCTATGGCGACATTAAGTGCTAGGGTGGGGCCAAGTTCCGCCACACTCATGGTTCTAAGCAAGTCCGTTCGCTTAAGGATTATCTCGACTACCCGATCTTCGATAGCGCCTATCTTTCCAAGGTCCTGTGTACCTGAAACCGTGCCGTTGAGGTAACCCATGACGTCGGCGCAGCAGACGAGGACGACAGGGGCTTCGGCAATAAAGGACTGTCCATAGGATGCGTCGGCAAGTTTCAGTCTCGTCTCCCGGTCTTTTACGACCTTGAAACGCCAGGGCTGGGCGTTGCAGCCGGAGGGGGCCAGGCGTGCCGAGTCCAGCAAAACGGTGATATGTTCTTCGGGGACCGGGACGGGTTTAAATTTTCTGATGCTTCGTCTCTGCGCTATGGCTTCTTTGACTGTCAACACGAGAACCTCCCCGGGTGATGCATATGGTCTTACGGATCCAGTAGATAAAATGTTTTGCTTTTTATAACTATATCATATCAACCGCTCAAGCCGCATGGGATCACCAAAGCCGTCATCCATTCCCTTGGTCGGTCCTTATGTAAGCAAGATTTAAACGTACTGCGCCGAACCGATTCTAATCCGCGAACTTTACCCAAGGGAAAGGCGGCACGGAAGTAAAGCCTAAAGAGGCGCCTCATGGCCTCCTGTTAAGACCGTCCGGGCTGGTCATTCTTTGCCTTCTTGCCTCACAGACTGCCGCCGCGAACGATGTCGCCACATTCAGCGAACGGAACGCAGGGGAAGTAGGGATATTGAAAACCTCGTCGCACTTTTCTCTGGTAAGTCTTCGGAGTCCGCTCTCTCTGCCGAAGACGAGACAGACGGGACCGCGTAAATCGGCTTCCCACAATGGTCTGTCTGCGGCCTCGTCCAGGCCGTAACAGAAAACGCCCGATTCCTTTATCCGTTCAAGGTATCGCGAGAGATTGGTGACTCTCACGAATTCAACATGGCTGAGCGCGCCTTTCGCTACCCTGGCAACGGTGTCGGTTACGCCGCACGACCGCTCCTTAGGTGCAATCAGGGCGTCCACCTCGAAACAGGCGGCGCTTCTCATGATATTCCCCAGATTCTGAGGGTCCCATATACCGTCAAAGGCTGAGAGGAGCGGCGCTGCAAGCCCCTTAAGTCCTTTCAAGAAAACGTCCTGGTCGGTGTATGAAAACTCATCTGTTTCCAGGCAGAAGTGACACTTTTCGCCTTTGAATTGTCTTGCGAAAAGCTCTCTGGGCATTACCTTGAAAGATATGCCCTGCTTCTTCGCGGCCTTAATAATCTCGTCGGAAAGTCTCTCATATCCTTTCTCGACGGAAAGCCTCCGGACCGTGTCGGGACGGTCCGAGATGGTCGAAAGGATGCTATTTCTGTCTGTAAGAAGCGGCATCTCCCATATCCTTTGTTATTCTGGTCAGTAATTCTTTAGGGTTGTCTCCCGCCGTCACGGTCCTGCCGAGAACGATGTAGGTAGCCCCTTTAAGTATTGCCTCGCCAGGCGTGATGGTCCTTTTTTGGTCGTTCTTTTTCTCGTCCACCCTGACTCCCGGCGTAACGATAATGAAGTCGTCGCCTGCGAACCTTCTTATCATTTCGATATCGTGACCGCTTGCCACTACCCCGTCAAGTCCTGCTTCCCGGGAGAGAAGGGCCAGTTTCTCGGTCAGTTCGTGGGCGGTCATCTGAAAACCCACCCGCTTGAGTTCATTGTCATCAAGGCTTGTAAGGACCGTAACGCCGATTATTTTCGGCCTTGATATTCCGAGATCCTTTGCCGTGTCGTTGATCGCGGTCTTCGCTTCCTTCATCATGGCGAATCCACCGGAGGAGTGGACATTAAGCATGTCGACGCCAAGTTTCACGGCTTCTATGGATGCTTTGGCCACCGTGTTCGGTATGTCGTGGTATTTCAAATCAAGAAATACCTTTGAGTTCTTCAGTTTTATGAAATCCACGATTTTCGGACCACAGTGCGTGAAAAGCTGTTTTCCTACTTTGAACATCCCCACATAGTCTCGGAATTCGAGGACAATTCTCTGGGCCTCTTCAAAGCGGTCCACATCAAGGGCAAGGATGATCTTTTCTTTTGGGTCCATTTCGCCTCCTCATTCATTCGCCTGTACGTCTGTGTGCAAAACATCATATTTAGTTCTTTTACCCTATTTTTATCTCAGATGTAAAGAAAGCAGTCGATGGATTAATGGTGATCATCCGCCTTCCGAAATAATATTAAATTTTTTTAATTATTTGCTTGACAAAAAAATTAGGTGTTGCTATAAAATTAAAAAGTTTTAATAAAAAGGAGGTGGAGTCACACATAAGTAGTACCAAATTAAGTAGTACCAAATTATAAAGTAGTACCAAATTATAAACAAGGAGGCAGGAATGAAGAAAACTGTTATTGTTTTACTTGCATTATTTCTTGCGTTACCGGCAGTTAGCTTCGCCGGCAGCGCAACCAGCAAATGGGATATGACCATCGGCGGTTACGTGAAGTTTGATATGGGCTGGGGAAGCCAGGCACAGGGTCAGGATGCGTACGTAGCCCAGAGAAAGGGTTGGGGACCTTTTGAGACCGCTGCTGACCAGACCGGCAACTTCTATATGTACGGCGGCGAGACAAGGCTCAACTTCCTCGTAAAAGGCCCGGATGCATGGGGTGCGAAGACGTCCGCCTTTATTGAAGGTCACTTCAGAGGAAACGAAACTTCCAACAGCGCCACCGCTCAAAACCAGGGTTCCTTCACCCTGAGGCATGCGTACATGCAGTTCGACTGGGCGAATACGAAACTGCTCATCGGCCAGACCTGGCAGAAGTGGGGCGTTCTTCCCACCTACGCAGGCACTATCCTTGAGTACAATGGCATTGGCCCCTTCCTTAAGGGTTCCAGGCAGCCCCTCGTGAGAGTTGAGCAGAACTTCGCCAAAAACTGGAACTGGGCGTTAGGCGTTATCTCTTCAGCAAACACACTGGGTTCAGATCCCGGTTCCACGCCTACCGGCGTAGTGAACAGCTACACCAAGAGCCAGCTGCCTTTCTTCGAAGGTTCTATCGGCTGGACGACAGACAAGTGCGGCAGCATCGGTCCGTGGCAGATGCTTTTCAACTTGGAAGGTTTCTACGGACGTCAGAAAATGACTTACAGTTTTCTTGACAGTTTGATTGGTGATACCAATTTATTGAGGGGCGATAAAGACGTTAACGCCTATGGTATCGCCTTCAAGGGCTTCATCCCTATTATCCCGGAGAAGAAAGGCAACAAGCAAGGCGCCCTCTCTCTGTCAGGCGTTGTCTTCTATGCTCAGAACCCAGGATGGTTCATGGGTCCTGCAACCACACAGACTTATAATTACAACCCATATGGCGGCTATCTTGGTCTGTATCCTGCGTATCACACGCCTACTACCTACGGCGGATGGGGACAGTTGTCCTACTGGTTCACGGACAAGTTCTATGCCAATGGCTGGTTCGGATATACGAGAAACAACCTGAGCAGCTACTATGGTAATGGGGATGGCAGCTTCTTTGGAGCACCAGTCAATGCGAATGCGATCCAGAATACTACCCAGGTGATATTGAATCTTTCGTACGACGTAAACGCAGCGATCAGGTTCGGCATTGAAGGCGCCTATTTCAACACCCGTTACGCGGGTTATCAAATGTCTAACCTCATCCCTGGTGTGCCTGTGGGTCAGAAAGACGGTACCTACTACACGGTCAGGGTCGGCGCATTCTACTTCTTCTAAGAAGAACGATCTGTCTACCTGTGGGGAGGCTTATGCCTCCCCATTTTTTTTTAAGCTTCCCGCAGTCTCTCCCTTCACGGTGTTTATTGACATTGATCAATATTATTTGCTAAACTCTAATAGCTTATAAGACATAAGGCCGGAGTGGTGGAATAGGCAGACGCGCCGGACTCAAAATCCGGTGGAGCTTGGCTCTGTGCGGGTTCAAGCCCCGCCTCCGGCATTAACGCTCTTTTGTTGATTCCCGACTTTAACAGGACAACAGGCCTGCACCAGGAAAGCATTGTTTAGCGCGGGCGGTACTGACTGCATGAAGCAGGCGAACTCTAAAGCCACTGTCGCCAACATATAATAGACAAAATGTCGTTTCCCCAATGCTGTATGCTTTGCTTCTTTATGATTGACACGTGGTCAATAAGAGGGGATAAAAGAGCTTGATTTCCGCCTGATTGGTCAAGTATGAGGATATTCCATGCAGAACCTTGGGGATAGTAGAGATGAGCGCATAGGCAAGGAACGCGCATCTCCCCCGGGCGCTTTCAGCTCTTCCTGTTCCGGCGACTCACGACTGCCGTCAGGTGTCATGAAAAGCAGCACTTGTGAACATGTTTTTTAATCTTTTGTCTTGACATAATTTGACGTTCAAATATAATATTATAGTTAATACTTTTTTTCACAATTAAAATAAAAGCGAGGTACCTATGAAGCTAGAGGGCAAGAACGCCGTTGTCACTGGCGGTGGACGAGGGGTAGGAAGGGCTATTAGCTTAGCATTTGCCAAAGAAGGCGCGAATGTCGTCGTGAATTATGCTGGGAATCAGACTGCGGCCGACGAAGTAGTAAAGATGATTCAAGGCATGGGCAGAAAAGCTGTTGCCGTAAAGGGCGATGTAGGTCAGGAAGAAGATGCCAAGAGAGTGGTTGACGCCTGTGTGGAGAATTTCGGGTCTATCCATATTCTTGTCAACAACGCGGGTATTTCCAAACCGAAAATGCTGCATAAGCTTGATGTTCCCACATGGGACGAAGTAGTCAATGTGCAGATGAGAGGCCCCTGGCTTACGACCAAGGCGGCTTCGAAGTATTTCATGGAACAGAACTATGGAAGGATCATAAACGTCACCTCGGTGGCGGGTGTGGTGGGAACCATTGGCCAGATTAACTATGCTGCGGCGAAAGGCGGGGTGATATCTTTGACCAAATCGGCAGCCAGAGAACTCGCGAAGTTTAAAGTCACGGCAAATGTCATCTCTCTCGGTATCGTCACCACCGAAATGACCCACACAATTTCAACGGATGAAAAATTGAAAGAAATTTACACAAGAAGGATCCTCCTCGGAAGATACGCGGAACCGGAAGATGTGTCGCCGGCATTTGTGTTTTTTGCATCAGATGACTCACAATACATTACGGGTCAGCTCCTGTGTGTAGACGGTGGCTACGGAATGACGTAAGAAGCGAGGAGGGGGTGATGATTTTTAATTCAAATACGGAGGTGTTTTATGGCTGATGTACCAAAAACGATAAAACAGTGGCAGATGGTCCAACCGACTTCGGTTAACAGAGAGACGAAAGAAGTAACGCCCGGCAAGCTTGAGATTGCCGAGATACCGGTGCCCGAGTTGAAAGAAGGCGAAGTGCTGGTACAGGTGGCGGGTTGCGGCGTATGCCACACCGACCTTGGTTACTTTTTTGACGGTGTCCCGACTGTAAGTAAGCCACCCTTGGCCTTGGGTCATGAGATCGCCGGGACGGTCGTAGCAGGCGATGCCGCATGGATCGGGAAAGAGGTAATTATCCCTGCAGTTATGCCTTGCAGAAAGTGTATTCTCTGCAAAACAGGCAGAGGAAACAGATGCCTTGCCCAGAAAATGCCTGGAAACAGCATAGGCGTGTATGGCGGTTTCGCGAGCCACATCCCGGTACCCACGATTGACCTTTGTGAAGTCAAGAACAGAGGCGGCTATGCCCTTGAGCAGCTTGCCGTTGTAGCGGATGCGGTTACCACCCCGTACCAGGCATGCAAAAGAGCAGATCTCCAGCCCGGAGACAACGTAATTATCATCGGCGCAACTGGCGGAGTCGGCGTGTATATGGCCCAGACCGCCAAAGCTCTCGGCGCGAAGAACGTGATCGGTATCGCCCGTAACCCTGAAAAGCTGAAAAGAGCTCTCGGATTCGGCTGCGATGCAGTAATCAGTACCTTAGATAAGACGAATAAGGACATTGTCGGCGAGTGGAGAAACTTCTGCAAAACGACCGGCGCCGTAAATACGGGCTGGAAGATATTTGAAGTAACAGGCTCGAAAGCCGGTCAGGACTTGGCTCTCGACCTTCTCTCCTTCGTAGGTAAGCTCATCCTCGTCGGCTTTGGAATGGCGAAGAGCGAGTATATGTTCTCCAAGCTGATGGCTTTTGACGCTGAAGTTATCGGAACTTGGGGTTGTCTGCCGGAGTATTATCCGATCGTCCTTGACATGGTACTGAGCAAGAAGATACAGATCGACCCGTTTGTCGAGGTCAGAAAGATGAGCACGATCGCAGCAACATTTGCAGAGATTCATAAGGCGGGATCCCCTGAGAAGAGGGTAGTCCTTACGCCTGATTTCTAGTAACATTTATCAAATTTAAAGGAGGAAAATTATGTTAGATTGGATGCCAAGAGAAGAATCAATGAAAGACCACAGCAGACATGGCACGAACCACTGGGGAACGGAAGCCCCGTGTACCGTGTATGAGAAGAAGCCCCTTCTGGATGCAAAGGGCAACGTAGTTCCCGGTCTTTACGTAGCATGGATCAGACTCAACAACCCGAACCAGTACAACTCCTATACCACCGAGATGGTGAAGGGCGTCATCGCCGGTTTCGAGAATTCCTCCACAGACCGCTCGGTTGTTTCCGTAGTCTTCACTGGCACGGGTCCGAATGCGTTCTGCACCGGCGGCAACACGAAAGAATATTCAGAGTACTACAGCATGCGTCCTGAAGAGTACGGCTCATACATGGAACTCTTCAACAATATGGTAGACAGCATATTAATGTGCAAGAAACCGGTAATCTGTCGCGTAAACGGCATGAGAGTTGCCGGCGGCCAGGAAATCGGCCTTGCCTGTGACATCGCTGTATCCTCCGACCTCGCCATTTTCGGCCAGGCAGGCCCGAGACACGGTTCTGCCCCTGTGGGCGGCGCCTCCGACTTCCTCCCGTACTTCCTGAGCGCGGAAGACGCGATGTGGAACTGTGTAAGCTGCGAAATGTGGTCAGCATACAAGATGAAAGCAAAGAACCTGATCTCCAAGGCTCTTCCTGTCCTCAAAGACGACAAGGGCGCATGGGTACGGAATCCTCAGGTCATCACCGACACATTCGTGAAAGATGGCGAAATCGTGTACGGCGAGAACAAGGCCGGTCAGGAAGCAAAAGACGCGAGAGCATGGGTAAATGAGAAACTGAAAAACAACGCCTATGATTTCTCACTTCTCGATGGAGAAGTAAACCGCATCAGCTTGATCTTCGCGAATCTGTTCCCGGGCTGCTTGATGAAGTCAATTGACGGCATCCGCCAGAAAAAGAAATTCTTCTGGGATACCATGAAGAACGATCACAGATATTGGCTGGCAACGAACATGATGGGCGAGGCTTACTTAGGCTTTGGTGCTTTCAATACCAAGAAGATGACCGGTATGGACACCATTGATTTTATCAAATATCGTCAGCTCGTCGCAGACGGCGCGCTTGTGGACGACAATTTCATGGCAGCAGTTATGGGTAAACCGCAGAAGTAACAACGAAAAAAGAGAAAGGGGGGATTTGTCCCCCCTTTTTTTATTACTGGTTCCTGGCTCCTGGTCCTCCCGCGGGGTCGCCCGATTCCGCTGGGAACCGGCGCTTGAACCTTATCCGAAGGGAGAATTACTATGGCTTACAATTTTATAACTTACGAAAAAAAAGATAAAACGGCCCGCGTTACCCTGAATATGCCGCCCTCCAACTGGATCACCATTTCCATGATGAATGAGATTAACGATGTGATCATCAATGCAAAGAAGGACCCGTCCCTGCAGCTCCTGATTTTTGACCATGCGGGAGACAAGGCGTTCTGTGACGGTGTTGATGTGGCGGACCATACGCCGGATAAAGTAGGCGACATGATTGAGGCTTTCCACAGGATGTTCCGGCTTATGGCTGAACTTGATTGCACCACCGTGGCGGTAGTAAACGGCCGGTCCCTGGGCGGAGGGTGCGAACTGATGGCATATTGCGACATCGTGATCGCATCAGAGAAATCGAGAATAGGCCAGCCTGAAATCGCGGTAGGTGTATTCCCTCCCGTGGCAGCGGCGTGGTTCCCGAAGATCATCGGCCTCAAGAAAACATATGAACTCCTCCTTACCGGCAAGATTATAAGTGCCAAGGAAGCAGAGGCGATCGGTCTTGTCAACGTGGTGCTGCCCGTTGAAGGCTTCAAGGAAGGAGTTGATAAGTTCCTGGCAGATTTCCTCAATAAAAGCAGACCCGTTGCCATGTGGACGAGACGGGCAATCAAAGCAGGACTCAATGTCGATTTCCTGGAAGCCCTCAAGGCATCGGAAATGATTTATCTCCACGACTGCATGGCCACCGAGGATGCAAGCGAGGGGATTTCTGCATTCATGAATAAGAGAAAAGCGGTCTGGAAAGACAAGTAAAGAACTGCAATATTCCTCTATGATATATGCACCACAGGAAGAGATTTACAACAGGATAGAGAAACTCAAGGTACTCATGGAAAAGGCCTCTCTGGACGGGGCCTTTTTCCATTATAAGATTGATTATTTCTATCTTTCTGGCACTATGCAGGATTCTCTGCTTTTCGTGCCGCTCAAAGGGGAACCTATCCTTTTCGTAAAAAGGGAGATGTCGAGGGCCGGAAGGGAATCGCCTCTTAGCGAGATGGTCCCCATGCGGTCCGTCAGGGACGTAATTTCCCACATCAAACCCATGAAAAGAGTGGGACTTCAGCTCGACGTGATTCCCTACAACGATGTGGTGAAGTTCAGAGACGTGACGGGCGATGCAAATCTGACCAATGTCTCGCCCCTTGTGAAAGAGTTGAGGAAAATTAAATCGCCCTTTGAAGTGCGCCTCATGGAGAGGGCGGCTGATATACAGAAGAAAGTGTACGGTATTGTTCCCCATGTGCTAAAAGAAGGGATGAGCGAGATCGAAGTGGGAGGTATTCTTGAGGCACATGCAAAGAAACTGGGACACGAAGGACTGCTCCGTGTCCGGTCTTATAACTACGAGGCCTATACCTGGCACATCCTAAGCGGACGTACTGGAACCATCGTGAGCCAGTCGGACTCTCCCATGGGCGGTCTTGGGCTTTCGCCGGCATTTCCCGTGGGAGCGAGCATGAAAAAGATCAGGAAAGGTGAGCCGATACTGATCGATTTTGGTATATGCTATCACGGGTACCAGGTGGACCAGACGCGCATGTATGCCATCGGGTCAATGCCAGATCTCTTTGTGAAAGCCTACGAGGCGTGCCGGGAGATCCATTACCGTGTTCTCGACAAAGCGCTCACCGGGGCGACAAGCAAGGACTTATTCGAGGAGTCGGAAAGGCTTGCCGTCGAGATGGGTTTCGGTGACGCCTACCTGGGTTACAAGCCCCATAAAGTGAGATTCTTGGGTCATGGAATAGGCATTGAATTGGCCGAGTTTCCCTTTATTTCAGCAACACACGATTACCCTATCGTCGAGGGAATGACGTTTGCCATAGAACCGAAAATGGTATTCCCAAAGAAGGGGGCGTGCGGTATAGAGAACACTGTTCTCATGGAAAAGGATGGATACAGGATACTGACTGATATGGATGAGAAAATCGTCATTATATGAGAATCCTGTTTAGCGCTGGCTGTTTTTTTCATATTCCGGCAAGAGATTATCCATTGTTACCGGAAAAGCAGGTTTCAAAGGCTGCGATCTGGTGATCTACGGCCGCTATATTGACAGGGCCAGGGAGTGTCTCAAGATGCTTCCCGCATCCCGTCCAGATATTTGGTGTACACTCCTTTCTGTCAAGATGAAGCCCTGAGGCGATGTGACCGGCAAAAGTTCTTGGAATTTTTTGAGACGAAACGGCTGAAGCGTGTCCATATTAGTGATTACGTCAATTTCAGGAGCTGTTTATTCTATAAAAAGGAGCCGTTGTTGCCCATGGCCATATTCCTTAACGCCATGAGAAAGCTTGACTGTCAGGGATTCATTGCTTTATGAGTTTGTTCTTTAAGAAACTGCCGAAGGCGTGGAAGTAGCTTATCGCCATGTTTTCTTATCAGGTTTCGTTTCTGAAACCGTGTTCATGGAAGGCTTTAGAATGAAAAAGAAGACCGTTTTTGTATGCGAAGGCTGTGGCTATGAGACAGCCAAATGGATGGGGAAATGCCCCAGGTGCGCTGGATGGGACACGTTTAAGGAGCTCAGGGTAGAGAAGGACGAGACTACCGCCCCGGAAAAACCCGTACTTGTCTCCGATGAGGACCTGACGGAGGAACGGGTGGTTCTCGGTATTGAAGAAATGGACAGAGTGCTGGGGGGCGGCCTCACGTGCGGTTCCGCCATCCTTCTCGGAGGCGACCCCGGCATAGGCAAGACGACCCTCTGTTTTGAGATAGCCTCCAGGATGGTCGAGCTGGGTCATGGCGTTCTCTACGTTTCCGGGGAAGAGTCTCTACGTCAGCTCTCCGCGAGACGGAAGAGGCTCATGCTTGGGAAACCGTTCCCCATACTTACCACCAACCGGCTGGAAGACATCCTAAGTGCGTTGAACGAACACAACTATAACCTCGTAATTATAGACTCTATTCAGTCAGTCTACAATTCCGAACTTCCCATGCTTCCAGGAAGCCCTACCCAGATCAGAGACGTATCGTCCAGGCTCATAAGGGAGATGAAAAGACAGGAGACGGCACACATTTTTATAGGGCACGTCACAAAGGAGGGCGCCATCGCGGGACCCAAGATCCTGGAGCATATGGTTGATACGGTGCTTTATTTTGAAGGAGATAAAACACTGTCTTACCGTATGCTCCGGGCGATAAAGAACCGTTATGGATCGGTCGACGAGGTCGGTATTTTCCAGATGCAGAAGGGAGGCCTCGTGAGCGTGGAGAACGCCTCACAGTTCTTTGTCTCTGAAAGGAGTGATATCGGCTCGGGCAGTACGCTATTCCCCCACATTACAGGGTCGAGGCCAATCCTGCTTGAGGTCCAGGCCATTACCCCGAAAACGAATTTTGCCATGCCCAAAAGACTCTCCCTTGGGTACGACATGAACCGTCTGTCGATCCTCATTGCAGTTATCGAAAAGGTGTTAGGCAAGACTCTGTTCGACAGGGACGTATACGTGAACGTGACGAGCGGCATGAAGGTAGGTGAGACCGCCATTGATCTTTCCGTTGCCGGCGCCATCCTGTCGAGCTACTTGGACCTCAATATCGGGAAAGACACGGCCCTCTTGGGAGAAGTCGGTTTGACCGGAGAAATAAGGAGGGTCGCAGGGGCGGACATGAGGATCAAGGAGTGCGAGAGACTGGGAATCACCAGGATTTTCTGTCCAAGAGGCGCCGAGGGTGTAACTGGCATGGATATTGTCCCGCTTAAAAATCTCAAAGACTTCCATGACCGCCTGATCAAGAGGTAGCCCACCTTCCTTTGGAAAGAGAAACCTGTTGACGCAAAAGTTAACGTGGATTATTCTTTAGGCCAATTTTGAGATAAGGATTTCTTTTTCATGCTTTTCAATTCCTACGAATACCTTCTCCTTTTTCTGCCCCTAAGCCTGATCGTCTATTTCGGACTGAACAGGTTGCACCTTACCCTTGCGTCGAAGATATGGCTGATCGTAACGTCTCTTTTCTTTTACGCTTGGTGGAACCCCAGATGCCTGCCTCTGCTTATCATATCAATCTTGATTAATTTCTCGATAGGTACCGCGCTCTCCCGTTCCGGCATCATGAGTGATCTTAACCGGAAGGTTCTCCTTATATTCGGAATATGCGTAAATACCCTCCTTCTTGGATACTATAAGTATACCGATTTTGTGATCGCCAACCTAAATCAATTCTTTCACTTCGATTTCAGGCTTCAGCATATCGTTCTTCCTATCAGCATAAGTTTTTTCAAATTCACACAGATCGCGTACCTTGTGGACGCGTACAAAAAGACAGTCAACGAATACGATCTTCTCAATTATTCATTGTTCGTAAGCTTCTTCCCTCACCTCGGCGTTACAGGAGACCTGATCCTTGCCAGGATCTTTCATTATAATCCGCCGGCAGTACCTCCCGATTTCGGGATTCTGGTGACGAGAAGCAATATTGAAGAGTATCTTGCCGA
Organism: Syntrophobacterales bacterium; assembly: GCA_031274925.1. Taxonomy (NCBI): domain Bacteria; kingdom Pseudomonadati; phylum Thermodesulfobacteriota; class Syntrophobacteria; order Syntrophobacterales; species Syntrophobacterales bacterium. The sequence continues at coordinate 21,293 of JAISPL010000040.1, forward strand.
TTTAGAAAGACAGGCGCCGTGAAATGATAAGAGACTGTTTCAATCAATTGGATTTCCACGATTTGGCATGCAAGGTAAAAACTTTCCATCACCTCTCTTGGGGAGAGAGCGCCGGAGTGAAAAGATGAAGTTATACTTCGGCGATATCCCTCCGCGTGCCGCTTTGAGGTTCAAATGAGACCTTCCAAGCAAGAGGTCCGGTTCCTGCTGTTATTTCTTCTGTTTGGCTGCGCATTCGCTGCAGCATTTTTTTTCCGTAATCTATTATCCCTTCCTTTCAGTAATCCCTGGAATGTGTTGGGGCCAATGGCCATCGTGAAGCAGAACCCCAACAACAATATATTGCGCTTCCTGTTTATAATCGGTCTCCCTTCGCTGCTATTACTGCTTATCTCTTGTTTCTCCTCCTTAAGGAAATTCTTAGGTAATGAACCGGCGGAAACCGCTGAGTTTCCCGCTCCTGAGTGTGATAAGACATGGATAAGAACGGTCCTGTGGCTCGCGGTTATCGCTGTTGTGGCCGTGGTGGCTGGAAATTATTACACCTACCATAAAACGTCCGTGTTGTTCGATGAATTTCACGAAGGGGAGACCTTGGGTGCCGCAATCGACTATTTGAAGGGGAGAGTGCCCTTCAGGGATACCATATTTGTCCACGGTGTGTTTCAGGACCCGCTCCGCAGTGTGCTCGCTTTCAAGATATTTGGGAAATCAATCGCATCAGTTCGGACCCTCGAGTCATTGATGCAAATCCTTAGCCTGTTCCTCTTCTCGGCCTCCATCTTTTTTCTGTTCAGGAGAAATATCTACTATTCGGCAGTTGCGCTGGCGGTCCTGCTCATCATCATGCTGGTAAATCCCTTTCATCTTTCCTTCATTATTATTACGCGGGACGTTTGTCTCTGGCTCTTTATCATCGTCTCGGTTCTTCTCGTAAGCCATATGAGAGACGACGCGGAAGAGACGTCGGCCGGAGGAGAAGGGCGTGTTCTTTTCTTTCTTTTCAGCTTTATTCCTATGCTGGCACTTGTTCATTCCGTGGAAAGAGGATTTTTCCTTCTCGCCGCATCGCTCATAAACGGCATCCTTATCTATCTCTTCCATTTTCACGGAAGGGACCGGAAGGCACTGCTATGTCACGGCCTTGGATATGTTGCTGGCCTCCTTGTCCTCGGCTTCGCCATCGGCTGGGCGTACAGGGATTTTTTCCTGTACAACGTGGTTATTATGCCAAAATATAAGGGACTCCTTGATGCCTATCTCTATCCCTTCGAGAGGGCCAGGTATCTGCTGCCCGTAATTTTCATCGCAGCAATACTCTGGTTTCTCACCATCCGTTTCGTGAAATTGATGCGTTCTTCAAAAATGGGAGTCATTCAAAAACTCAAGGCCTTCTACATCAGGTATTTTATTGAGATAGTCCTGGCCATGGTCTCGGTCTTCTATTTCAGGAGTCCTCTCGGGAGAGCGGATACCATCCATGTGAAGTACGTGTCGGCCTCCATATTTATTGCCGGAGTGTATATCCTGATGAAGCACTATCTTGCGCCCATGCTTATGAGGAAGGGGTGGACGGGGGCAAAAGCCCTTGGAGTCGGAGCCTCCAGCATGCTCGTTCTTTTTATTTCCTTGTACACGCCAGACCTGAATTGGAAAGAGTTCTATGACTTTCCGGCAGGAACTCCCGACGAAGAGATCGTATCTTCCGACGACTTGGAAGTTGCCGCATACTTAAAGACTAACCTAAAGGATGATGAGTACTTCCTTACCATGACGAACGAAGCGACATGGTACTATCTTGTGGATAAGGCGAGCCCCACGAGGTTCCAGATCGTATGGCTCGCATTGCCTTACTTCTTTCAGAATGAGATAGTTGAGGATTTGAATAAGAAGAACGTCAAGTTGATCCTTTATGAGAACCGCAAGATATGGATGAAAATTGATGGGATATCGAACGAAAGAAGGCTGCCTATCCTTGTGGACTACATCAGACGCGAGTATGTGCCTTACAAAAAGATCAAAAACAGCGAGATATGGATTCGCAGGTCAGCGTTGGAAGGGAAGCATCGGGACGGAGAATTCCTCATGCCGGGTACGGTAAGGTGACGGTCAGTTTCCTTTCAGGAGTCCGTATTTCATGATGCAGTAAAGGGCCCTCACGCCGTCCTTCCAGTTTATTTTTTTACCCTCCCGGTATGTCCTCCCATAATAAGAAATGCCTACTTCGTAAATCCTGACGCCGGGAACGCGTGCGACCTTGGCTGTCACCTCAGGCTCAAAGCCGAACCGATTTTCCCTGAGTCTGATTCCCTTTATTATGTCGGTCCTGAAAAGCTTGTAGCACGTCTCCATATCCGTGAGATTGAGATTTGTAAGCAAATTGGAACAAAAGGTGAGAAACCGGTTGCCTATGGAATGGGAAAAGAAGAGCACCCTGTGGGCTCCCCCTCCCATGAACCTGGACCCGTAGACTACATCAGCATGTCCGTCCAAGAATGGCTTCAAAAGCAGCGCGTATTCATCGGGATCATACTCCAAGTCGGCGTCCTGGATGATGAGACAGTCTCCAGATGCCTCCATTATGCCTGTGCGTAATGCCGCTCCCTTGCCCAAGTTGGTCTCATGCTTCAGATAGCGTATCTCTGCTGCAGGATTTTCCCTCTGATACCTCTTGATTTCTTCCTCTGTATTATCGGAGGACTCGTCGTTTATGACAATGACCTCTCTGGCGATTCCGTTCGGGAGGCTGGCTTTATTGATTTTACCGAGGACGGCGAAGATCGTCTTCTCCTCATTGTATACCGGCACAATTATCGACAGTTTTGATATCTGTTGTGGCATAATTTTCTATTGCCCCTCGTATATTGTCGGCCACTCTGAGGTGAACCGGGTATGTTCGGGTCAGTAGTTTCCTGAGCAGTATGACGTACCGAACTTCCCTGCGTCAAGACAATTTTAGCTTGGGTGTAGCGATCCGGTGAAGACGGCGGGTCTGGTACCAGTCAACAAATTACATTCCATTCTTTATCGCTCAAAAATCAAGAAAATTATGTCTCAACGAGACTTAGGGGAGATTTTGCCCTCTTTCTTCCCGGATATGGCATCGGCCAGCAACTCTGCGGCTATCCTTACCCCTTCTGCGCTCCAATGGGTGTCGTCGGGCAGATATAGAACCGGACCGTTTCTTCTGTATGCCTCATCAAAGGCGCTCTGAAGGTCTATGGTTTCTATGCCCTTTTTCCTCATAGCGTCGATCGTTTGGCCGAGGAAGACAGGCTTTTTCTTTGATGGAAGAAGGTCGTGATAAATATTCTCTTTGTTTGGAATAGGAAGGAAGATGAATCTTATGTCCATACTTTTGAGTAAGTCGTTGTAAGATTTGACCACTGTCAGGGCCCTTTCTAGTTGGTCGGGCGGGACATCCTGGACTGCCAGGTCTCCAAAAAGGAAATGCATTGAGGGGATGTTTTGTTTCGGAGGCGGGATCTTCTCTCCATGGAGAAAGACCATCGTGATGGCCCTCCTCACACTTGCCCGATAATAATGGAGCATGTTGGCTTTGAACAGGCGGTCGACGGGTACCGCGACGCCCTGTAGTGAGCGGAACCCTTTTATGGCGGATCTAAGTTCCATAAACTTCCTCTCTAACACGGACGGGTATGTGAGTTCCGGCTTAAGAGTGCGGAGCGAAGGGACATCCCGTTCTATTGTAGCCACTATCACCACGCGGGGTTTATCGTGCGTCAACTGCCGGTCCCGGAGGAATACGTTGAGGCTTGCCGGCGCAAACGAATAGACCCGTACCCCGAGTCGGCTCTCCAGGGCTACAGAGAGGGTATCACTTTGGGTAAGGCCGGTGCCCACCGTATTGGAGTCCCCAATAATCACAATTTCCGGTGCCCTGGTGTCATCCCTGTTCCTGTAACCGAACTGATCTGTATGCCACTCCACCGTTTTTTCGAGGGCGTAGACTGTATGGTGCGTGATATCGCCCTGCTCTGTCTTGGTTATGCTTATCCTCGGATAAAAGTATCCGGGGAGTATATTTTTGAGCGTGTCCACCTTCACGGACTCCCACACTCTGAACGTGAAAAAGTCCAAAGGGAGCGCGAATATCTCGACGAGCGCCAGAACTACGAACGGAGCAGCGAAAAGTATGGATTTTGTGACAAACTTCTTCACGGGATCCCTTAAAATTGAAAATATATAAATTGTTTGGAACCAAAATTGCTAAGGAGGAGTATTGCCGCAACAATGGCATAATAGGCGGCCCATCGCAGCCAGATTGGTTTAGAGCGGAGCATGTTCCGTACGTTCCCCCTCACCTGAAGCGTGTGGACCATCCCCATGACGGTGATGGAGACTATGGCCACGCAAAACTCAAAGAAGTGAGACGATACGAAAGATGCAAGCGTGTTGGTGCCCGCTGTTTCCGAGGCGCTCCCCCAGCCAGTAAAAAGCTTTGAGACTATATAGAAGGCGTCCGATATCGTGTTTGCCCTGAAAAAGATCCACGTAAAGGTCACGAGGCAGAACGTAATGGCCATCTGGATGCCCTGGTGGAGTCGGGGTAACCGGACAAGTCCGAGTGTGGCAACCGTTTTCTCTCTCGCGCTCTTGGTAAGGACAGACAGAATATAGTAACATCCATGAATGGCTCCCCATACTACAAAGGTCCAGTTTGCTCCGTGCCAGAGGCCGCTCACGAGAAATACGATCATAATGTTCACATGCCATCGGGGAATGGAAATTCGACTGCCCCCCAACGGTATATAAAGGTAGTCTCTGAACCATGTAGAAAGCGATATGTGCCATCTTCTCCAGAATTCTGGAATTGAGCGTGAGAAATAGGGTCGTTCGAAGTTGTTTATCGACCCGTAGCCGAATACCTGGGCTATTCCTATGGCAATGTCCGAGTAGCCGGAGAAATCACAGTAGATCTGAAACGCAAAGAAGAGCGTGGCCAAGGCGAGAGTGGGCGCATCATACTGACCCGGCTTGCTGTATACCAGGTCGACCATGATGGTCAAGGTGCCTGCAATTACCATTTTTTGGAAAAAACCCCACAATATCAGTTTAAGTCCGTCTGAGACCCTGCGGTAGTCGAACATCTGTTCTTCGCGGAACTGGGGAAGGAGTCTCGTCGACCGGTCAATGGGGCCTGCGATCAGTTGAGGAAAAAAAGCGACGTAGAGGGCAAAGAGGCCGATATTCCTTTCCGGTTCTAGTTTTCCCCGGTAGACATCAATTGTGTAGCTCATTATCTTGAAAGTGTAGAAAGAGATGCCAACAGGGAGGGCGATGGAAAAGACCGGGATTGCCGCCGCCACGCCATGGTGATGGAATACCGTCCGAAGGGATTCCGCAAAAAAGCCTAGGTATTTCAGTGAAAAGAGCAAACCTGCGTTAATAGTGACGGTCAGAGCGAGGATTGTCTTCTTTCCCCTTACGGTGATGGATCGACCGAGTCTGATGGCCAGATAGTAGTTGACTACTGTGATGAGGCCGAGAAGCGCCGCATAGGATGGTTCCCATGACATATAGAATACATAACTGCCGAAAAGAAGGAGCATCCACCGGAAGCGAGCCGGTATTGCGAAATAGACGAAACCGATGCCGATGAAAAAAAGGAGGAACTCGACGGAATTGAATAACATACAATTAACGCAACGCCGTAGCCTGCCGCATCATACATGGCCGCAGGTCTTCGTGCATTCCTTATTACCTCTCCTTGCGGACGGGATCAGGCAGGACTTCCGGGTGGATGATTCGTTCCTGCCAACCGTACATCAAACCCTCCATTCTATCATATAAATGAGAAACTTCAAGTGGTTTCTTCTATCTGCCAACATGCGTCCGGCGAGACCATTTACCCGGTTCCCCGAACACTCGCGGTTCCCTGCCACTCTGATACGTGTCCGCCCGTTGTCGTTACCTGGTGGGGAAAGGGCGCTTCTGTATCAGTTCAATATCGACTTGGTCTGCGAAGGATTCTTTCAGTGCCTGGGTGAGTTTATCGTAGTCATCCTGGCGTTCCATTTCCAGTACGAGCTCACTCTCATCCAGAACTTTCATTTTAGCATGCTTTTTGACCACCTCGATAACTTTCACCGGATCGGATGTTACCCACCCCTTCATGCGGCGAATGAGCTCTTCACCGGTGAAGGGCCGTTCAATCGTCATCTGTATTTCTCTTTTCTTCGCTTCCCAACCCACCAAGGCAGACCGGACGATCCTAGGCGTGACGGGGTCATGCATAGCCGCGCACCTGAACCATAATTTTGCTCTGACCATTTCTCTCACCTCCAAGGTTAACATGAACGAATCATTCAGGATAAATGTTTTTCATGATTTTTGTCAAGGGTAACCAAGCCTTAGAGCGTTGCGCTAGATTTGGCTCCTGTGGGGCTGATATATCCTATATTTATCAATATAATAGATTATTGGTTAATTAAAAAGAATTTTAAGCAATAATGAGAAATGATATAATAATTGAAAGAATATTGGTCAAAATTAAATACATATCACATATAATGTATTCAAAAGATAGTATTTAGGGCGGATAATAGTATTTATCTTTACTTGCAGGCAACTATTGCAATTAAAAGCCATTTAGAAGCCAATAAATGATGTTGCCCAACCGTGATGACAAGATTTATTGTGATAGAATTCACTTGACAAATACCATTTTTTCAATGTATTTAAGTTACTAAAATATTCCTATGACATAATTTGTGGTGAGCGCACCTGTTTATGGAGTGGCAAGTATATTATTTTTGACTTTGCGGGTAGAATTTAAAGTGAAGCGCTTACTTGACGGATAAGCTTTGTTTGCAGTAGAATATTGTTGCTTTCCTTATGAAAAAAAGATGTGGAATTGAAAGCATAACGAGTCTAAACGGATTACTTGCGGGAGAGACGAAAACGGTGTCGGTTAAAGCTTAAGTGCCGATATACTTCTCCATGTGAGAATTTGGACAAACTTACCCCTGCATGCCATGGCTTGGGGGAAGACATATAGATGCAGAGTCAATAAAGATAACGAAAAAGGGGCTAAGAGATGAGGTACGCAGAGACAGGATATAATTTAGAGATTGATTTGGCAACAGGAAACGTTGAAAGGGTGGAAACAGACCCGCGACTGACGGAACTTCACCTGGGTGGTCTGGGCACCAACGCCAAGATGATATGGGACAGGGTCCCTGCGGACGTTAAACCCTTTGACGCCGAGAATCTGCTTATATTCAGCAGCGGGCTTTTATGCGGCACACCTGCGCCGGGCGCCAATCGTACGATTGTAAGCGCCTATTCCCCTCAGACCGAGTTATTCGGGTATTCAATGATGGGGGGATTCTGGGCGCCGGAATTGAAATATGCAGGCTATGACAAGGTGGTTCTTCGGAACAAGTCCCCGAATCTGGTGTACATATGGATAAACAACGATAAGGTGGAAATCCGTGACGCCTCTCATCTGAAGGGCAAGGGCGCTGTTGAAACTGCGGAGCTTATTAAGAAAGAGATAAATGATCCTGGCGCACAGGTGGCGGCCATCGGTCTTGCCGGTGAAAATAGGGTTTTCATGGCGTCCATTGAGCAGGGCCGTTCAAGCGCCAGCCGGCTCGGGTTGGGTGCCGTCATGGGTGACAAAGGGGTAAAGGCAATAGCCGTCCGCGGGACCAAGGATGTAAACCTTGCGAAACCAGCCGAGTTTGTAAAACTTTGCGAAGAAGTCCTGGACTATATAAAGCTCCGCGAAGAAAACCCGGTCCCCGGCGTTATGCCGATTCTGGCCGGTCTTGGGTCGCCCCAGGAGATGAAGCACATTGATGAGAAGTGGCACACTGAAAACTTCATGTGGGGGAACTCCCGTGTCCGGAGAAAAGATTTCTGGACCAAGGAAATTGCAGAGAAATGGAAGGATGTCCAGCTGAACGTACGGACCAGGCTGATAAGCTGCTACAATTGTCCGATGAAATGCGGTGCCATAATCTCCGTGCCGGGTATCTCGACTTACATGATGAAATGCTTCTCAAAACTGACGTATGCAATGGCGGCTTTTGTCGACGATCTGGACTTCGGTTTCAGGATCGCGCAGCGCGCCACTGAATACGGAGTAGATGGATTCTCAGTGCCTCAGGCCATGGCCTTTGGTTTTGAACTTCGAGAGGAAGGCATCTTGGGCGAGGAATATTTTGAAGGATGTCCATCAGACAACGAAGGGAAGTTTTATTGGATGCTCGACAGGCTTGTTAGACGCGAAGGGATCGGAGATATTCTTGCTGACGGTACTTACTGGGCTTCCAAGAAGATCGGCAACGGCGCAGAAAAGTTCGCCCACAATAATATCAAGAAACATGAACAGTTGCCTCTCAAGCTCGGAATGCTGAACCCCGTTTATTATCTCATGTATGCAACGGGCGAAAAGATCAATATCACGCAGATTGAAGGGCAGTTCCCACAGTCGCCTTTCCCTACCATGGAAGAGAGAGAAGCTTTTATAAAAGATTGGATTCAGTGTCCGGACGACAAATTTAAGAAATACCTCCTTGACTGGGAGTTAAGAGGAGAATTCGCGAATCCCACGTATCCTACCCCTGAGATTGCGAGTGATATTGTCGACTGGCAGGAGATGATACATTACTTTGACGATGCCCTCGGCATCTGTGCAGGTCTGTCGTCATTCCCCCTGAAGCCTCCGTACCATATCCACAATTTCCCGAAGATTATCTCGGCGGGAACGGGCATGGAACTGGACGAAGAAGGCCTGAAGGAGATTTACAAGAGAAACAGGAATCTAGTCAGGTCCCTTAATGTAAGGCGAGGAATGCGGAGAGCCGATGAGGTTCCGCCTGAAGACCATTGGAAGAAGAGATTCCCCGAGCTTGAACAGAAGCTTCTGGATACCTACTACGAGATGAAAGGTTGGGACAATGACGGTATCCCCAAGAAAGAGTCTTTAGAGAGACTGGGCTTGGATTATGTAGCCGAAGACTTTGAGAAGAGAGGTATAATCAAAAATGGCTAAAGTAAAAAAGAAAATCAAAACAATCAAAATTGATCTTGATAAGTGTAACGGTTGCCGGGCATGTGAGGCGATATGCTCCGCCTTTCACGCTACCCCAAAATATAGCAGTAATAACCCGGCCAGGTCGCGCATCCGTATGATCCGCGACCCGCTGAGAGACGTGTATGTTCCCGTGTACGCGGGTGAGTATACAGCGGCAGAGTGTATGGGCAGGGATAAATATATAATTGACGGAAAAGAATATGATGAATGTGGTTTCTGCAGGGCTTCCTGTCCGTCGCGTGATGCTTTCAAAGAACCGGATTCTGGTCTCCCGCTCAAGTGCGATATGTGTGAAGATGACCCGCCTCTGGATAAACCCCTCTGCGTGAAGTGGTGCCTCAACGATGCCTTGATTTATGAAGAGAGGGAGGAGGAAGTGGAGGAAGACATAAAGGCGGAAGATGTTCAGATAGGGTTGGAATCCATGGTTGACAAGTACGGAATGGAAAAAGTGATGGATACCATTGTCCGTATGTCGCAGAAGGACTAAACCACATTAAGGCAAAATAAAGAGGATAAATAACGTGGAAACTGTAGCCCCCTTTAAAGAGGTAATCGACGAAATAAAAGAAAAAGGCGGAGATCAGGTCAGGTACTGCTACCAGTGCGGCAAGTGTGACACAGTCTGCCCTTGGAACAAGGTGACGAAGTTCTCAATGCGCAAGCTCATACGGGAAGCGACCTTCGGTCTCACAGAGATTGAGAGCGAAGAAATCTGGCGTTGCACCACGTGTGGCAAGTGCCCCCAACGTTGCCCAAGGGATGTGAAGCAGATTGATGACATGATGGCCCTGAGGAGGATGGCAACAAGTTACGGTGTCTTTCCTGGGACCGTAAAGCCAGTGAAGACGGTAGCCTCAGGTCTTAGCGCCCAAGGAAACCCCTTCAATGAAGAGCGTAGCGCCAGGACGGCATGGGCGGAGGGTCTCTCGGTAAAACCTTTCAAGGAGGAGATGGAGATACTATACTTTCCCTGCTGTTACGCCGCCTATGATCCGAGACTCAAAAAGGTAGCACAGGCCACCGCAAAGATTCTGAACAAGGCGGGCGTGAGTTACGGGATTTTGGGTGCCAAGGATAGCTGTTGCGGAGAGAGCGTCCGTAAGACCGGAAACGAAGACCTTTTCAAGAAACTCGCCAAGGAGAACATCAAAAATTTTATTGACAACGGAGTAAAGAAGATTCTTGTCTCTTCTCCCCATTGTTACCATACTTTCAAGAACGAGTATCCCCAGTTTATGGTGAACTTTGAGGTGATCCACATCTCCCAATACCTTTCTGAACTTGTAAACAGCGGGAAGCTCGAGATTAAGAAAGCTTATGAAAAGAAAGTTGCTTACCACGATCCATGTTATCTCGGTCGCCATAACGGCGTATTCGATGAACCCCGGGAGGTCCTGCAGAAGACCCCTGGCATAGAGATGGTGGAACTTGCCGAGACAAAACTCGACAGCACATGTTGCGGTATGGGTGGAGGCAGGGTCTGGATGGAGACGGAAAAACATGAGCGCTTCTCGAATATCAGGGTGGAACAGGCGATTGAGACTGGGGCGAAAGAGCTGGTTACTTCCTGTCCATACTGCATTGTTGCTTTTGAAGACAGTCGTCTGGTAATGAACAAGGCGGATGACATCGAGATCAAGGATATCACGGAGATTCTCCAGGAAATAATTTAGAGAATGAAGATGAGGTGATAAGAGGTGGAAAACGTAATAGAGTTAAAGACAAATATTCAACAACTTCGTAAAACTCTCGGAGATGCGGATTTCGGAGATGTCATGGTTGTTGGCGGAGGTATCAGCGGCATTCAGGCTTCCCTTGACTTGGCCACCGCAGGGTTTAAAGTGTACTTGGTCGAGAAGGCTCCGTCGATCGGCGGCCATATGGCCCAGCTCGACAAGACCTTTCCGACCAACGACTGCTCCATGTGAATACTCGCACCTAAACTGGTCGAGGTCGGCCGGCATCCAAATGTAGAGGTACTCACCTATACTGAAGTAAAAGATATAGAAGGAGATGTAGGAAACTTTAAGGTAACGTTAACAAGAAAGCCTCGGTATATTATTGAGGAGAAATGCACAGGTTGCACGAGTTGCGTGGAGTACTGCCCGGTTAAGTATCCAGATGAGTTCAACCAGGACATATCACAGAATAAGGCGGTCCACATATACTTTCCCCAGGCGATTCCCCTGGTTGCGTATATTGATGAGAGCTGTCTTTATCTCAAAGAAAAAAAGTGCCGCATCTGTGAAGGAGTCTGTAAGAACGATGCCATTGATCTCAATCAGGAACCTGAGAAATTAGAGATCAATGTGGGAGCTGTCATTCTGGCGGCGGGATTCGATTCTTTCGATCCCAAGGTACGAGAGGAGTACCATTACGGGGATTTCGAGAACGTGATTACCAGCATGGACTTTGAGAGACTCTTGTCCTCTACGGGTGCCTATGGCGGAGAAATACTGAGATCGTCAGATCTCAAGCACCCCAAGAAGTTAGCGTGGATCCAGTGCGTTGGGTCCCGCCAGGTTATTGAAGGAGGCAACAGTTACTGTTCGGCTGTATGCTGTACGTACACGCAAAAACAGGTTATTCTTACCAAAGACCATCACCCAGAATCGGAGTGCACAATCTTCCATAATGATGTCCGCTCCTATGGGAAAGACTTTGAACGGTACTACCAGAGGACGGAAAACCTCCCTGGTGTCCGTTTCTTTAGAAGCTATACCTCCATCGTGAGAGAGGACCCGGTGACGAAGAATATCTTCGTCAGGTACTCCACTGCGGAAGATGGGGTGAAAGAGGAAGAGTTCGACATGGTGGTGCTCTCCATCGGCCTTAATCCTCCGAAGCAGGCCAAAGAACTGTCCGATAAGTACGGCATTGAACTCACGGACCATAATTTCGCGAAAATCTCCGAAACCAACCCCATGGTTACCAACAAGGAAGGCATCTTTGTGACCGGTGCGTTCCAGGGTCCCGTTGACATCCCTGAGTCTGTGTTCAGTGCCTCCGGCGCCGGTTCTCAGATTGGTGAGCTTTTGGACTACCGTCGGGGTGCTCTTACGAAAGAAAGGATCTATCCAGAAGAGAGAGATGTCTCCCAGGAAGAACCGAGAATAGGAGTTTTTGTCTGCCATTGCGGTGCGAATATCTCAAGCGTTGTCAATATCTCCGACACAGTCGAATACTGCAAGACATTGCCCAATGTGGTCCACGCGCAAAACCAGGTATTCTCGTGCGCTACCAACTCGGCGAAAGAGATTACCGACATTACCAAAGAAAAAGGTTTAAACCGGGTAGTGGTCGCTGCGTGCTCCCCGAGGACCCTTGAGCCCCTTTTCAGGGACACCCTCCGTGAGGCGGGAATAAACCAATATTACTATGAGATGGCAAATATAAGGGAGCACAACTCTTGGGTCCACTCGAAAGAGAAGGAAGAGGCGACCAAGAAGGCAAAAGATATCATCCGCATGTCGGTGGCCCGCGCCTGCCATTTGGAACCCCTCCAGGAATTCGATCTTCCAGTTGACAAAAGGGCTCTTATAGTTGGCGGAGGGATGGCCGGTATGACGTCCGCCCTTTCCATTGCAAAACAAGGCCATGAGGTCTACCTTATTGAGAAAGAGAATGATTTGGGCGGTATGGCCAATAAGATCCATACCACCTTAGAGGGGCTTGATGTTCAGGCCTACCTCAAGGACCTTAAGAAAAAGATCTACGAGAATCCGCTGATCCACGTCTATACAAATGCGACGATCACCAATGCCACGGGTTACATTGGGAACTTTGTCACTACCGTGAAGTCCGACCGGGGAGTGACTGAGATCAAACACGGCGCGTCGGTTCTCGCCATAGGCGCCGAAGTCTATAAACCTACGGAGTACCTATATGGTCAGGATGAGCGGGTCATGACCCACTTGGAACTGGAAGAAAAGATATTCCAGGGAGACGAGAAGGTCGCGAACGCCCAAAGCCTCGTTATGATCCAGTGCGTGGGTTGCAGGAACGAAGAGAGAAACTATTGCAGCAGAATCTGTTGCAGCGAGTCTGTGAAAAATGGGTTGCTTCTCAAAGAGAAGAATCCGGACATGGATATTTACATCCTTTTCAGAGACGTGAGAACCTATGGTCTTCGGGAAGACTTCTACCGCGAAGCGGCAGCCAAAGGTGTGCGGTTCATCCGCTATGAGCAGACGGACCCGCCGGTTGTGGAACCGGGTGAGGCTGAGGATGGACGGGAAGTCCTAAAAGTAACGTTGACCGATTACGTTCTTGGCAATAAAATTGAGCTTGATGCCGATGTGGTGGCCCTGGCGGCAGCTGTCATCCCCTCTTCAGCCACCAAAGAGATTGCGGGATGGTTTAAAGTAGTCTTAAGCCCGGACGGATTCTTTAAGGAAGCCCATGTGAAACTGAGACCGGTCGAGTTTGCGACGGACGGCGTTTATCTCTGCGGACTTGCCCATTATCCCAAGTTTATGGCTGAGACAATCAATCAGTCCTATGGAGCTGCGGGCAGGGTACTCACACTCCTCTCCCACGATACGGTCGTTGCCTCTGGCTCCGTCTGCGAGGTGGACGAGGATAAATGCGTCTCCTGTGGGGCATGCATCACTGCATGTACCTATGGAGCCATTGATTTCTACGAAAGTCCGAATGGAAGAAAGGCGCGGGTGAATCCTGTCCTCTGCAAGGGAGACGGTCTTTGCAATACGAAGTGTGCCACGAGCGCTATAATGTTGAAGCACTTTACCGATGAAGAGGTTTTAAGTGAGATTGATGCGGGAGTCTCCGATGAGGAGATCATACGCCAGATTGATAAAGCGATGGGAAACGCATAGAAGAATAAAGCCGGGAGGTGAGAAAGAATGAGTGCAGCACTTAAATTTAAACCGAAAATATTAGGTTTTGTCTGCCACTGGTGAGCGTACGGAGCTGCTGACCTGGCTGGAGTTTCCAGACTGCAATATACAACTGAAATGAGGCTTATTCGTGTCATGTGTTCCGGCAGAGTGGATATGTCATTTGTACTCCGGGCTTTCTCGAAGGGAGCAGACGGTGTGTTTGTAGGGGCCTGTCATTTAAGCGAATGTAACTATATTACCCATGGTAATTACCATACCTTGAACATGGTGCTTCTGCTGAGAAAAGTGTTGGAACAGATGGAGATAAACCCGGAAAGACTCAGGATGTCATTTATGTCCGGGTCCGAAGCAAACCTGTTTGTCGAACATGTGAATGATTTTGTCAAGAAGGTGAAGGAACTTGGACCCTTGGGTAAAAGCGAAGAAATAGACCCGGAGATCATGAAGTTCAGGCTTAATACGGCAACAAAACTTATCCCTTACATAAGACTTGTTGAAAGGGAAAGGCTCCGGGCGCCCGTTATGTCGGAAGAAGAGTATTACAAGTTCTTTGCGTCTGAAGGGTTGGGGAAATTGTTTAACGAAACAATTGTGGAGAAATTGGCTATAGGCCAGATCGTCTCCCTCCTGAAGGGAGGGCCCCTTACCACGGCGGAAATTGCGACGGGCATAGGTCTTACCCCTTCGGAGGTTTCGAAGCACCTTAACAGTTCGTCAAGACAGAGACTGGTAAGGTACGATACAGAGCAGAATCGCTATGCCCTGGCGTGAGAGAAGAGGATAGAACACATGAATAACGAGAAAATCGACCAGATCATTGACAAACATCACAGCGAGGCGAGTTCGCTAATCCAGATACTGCTTGAGATCCAGAGCGAGTATCATTGGCTTCCCAAGGAAGCTTTGGAGAGAGTGGCTGAGAGACTCCAGGTCCCCATGACCAGAGTCCAGCACATTGCGACTTTTTACAAAGCCTTCAGTCTGGTTCCTAAGGGACGTCATGAGATCCACATCTGTATGGGTACCGCCTGCCACGTGAGAGGCGCTTCACGCGTTCTCGATACAGTGGAGGAACTGACAGGGATCAAGCCAGGAGAGACAGACCTCGACCTGAAATTCAGTCTGCAGACCGTGAACTGTTTAGGTTGTTGCGCCCTTGGGCCCGTGCTGGAGATAGATGGAAAGACCCACGGCAAGGTATCGCCCGCCCAGATGGCGGAAGTGCTAAAAAATTACGAGTAGGAAGAACATTATGGCGCGTATAAATTCACCATTTGAATTGGAAGAACTCAGGAAGCAGATTCTGTCGGTAAGAGACCCGAACAAACCTTGTATCACGCTATGCGCCGGATCGGCCTGTAACGCCTCCGGTAGCAGGGAGGTTGCCAGAAGCCTTGAAGAGGAGATTCAAAAGCAGGGCTTGAGCAGTACTGTGGATATCAGGCAGACGGGTTGCCACGGATACTGCGAGCGGGGTCCCATTATTGTCGTGGGCCCCGAGAAAATATGCTATTTTCAGATAAAGCCGGAGGATATTGCTGAAATAATCACCGAGACTATCGTGAACAAGAAGGTGGTGGATCGTCTTCTTTATGTTGATCCCGCCACCAACGAGAAAATTGTCCATGAGCACGACATTCCTTTCTATAAAAACCAGGAGCGTATCGTTTTCGGCGCTAATAGCAGTGTCGATCCGAAGAGCATTGACGACTATCTGGCGATCGGGGGTTACAGTGCCCTTGCTAAAGCCCTCTCCCAGATGACCCCGGATGGGGTGTTGCAGGAAGTGAAGAAGGCAAATCTCAGGGGTCGTGGCGGTGGAGGTTTCCCTGCAGGTGTGAAATGGGAAGGGTCCCGCAATGCGCCCGGAGATATCAAGTACGTGATTGTAAATGCTGACGAGGGTGACCCAGGGGCGTACATGGATAGGTCCCTATTGGAAGGGAATCCTCATGCGGTCTTGGAAGGTCTTGCCATTGGCGCCTATACGGTAGGCTGTTCCGAAGGTTACATCTACGTCCGGCAGGAATATCCCTTGGCCGTTGAGAACATCTTTACCGCCATCAGGCAGGCTGAAGAGTACGGTCTCTTGGGCGAGAACATCCTCGGTACAGGCTTCAGTTTCAAGGTAATCGTTCATCAAGGTGCGGGCGCTTTCGTTTGTGGTGAGTCAACTGCCCTTATGACCGCCCTTGAGGGGAGGGCCGGAGAGCCACGACCCAAGTATATCCGTTCTAACGTTGTGGGCCTCTGGGGAAGACCGAGTGTGCTCAACAATGTGGAGACTTGGGCGAATGTTCCCCTTATTATCAATAAAGGTGCCGACTGGTTTACCAGTATCGGTACTGAGACCTCAAAAGGAACAAAAATCTTTTCCCTCGTGGGAAAGATCACCAACACGGGCCTCGTTGAAGTGCCCATGGGTACCCCAATCAAAGATATAATCTATACGATAGGCGGCGGTATTCCAGGAGGTAAGAAATTCAAGGCAGTACAGACCGGAGGACCATCCGGAGGATGCCTCCCCGAGAGCCTTCTTGATCTGCCCGTCGGTTTTGATGAGCTCACCAAGGCAGGCTCAATGATGGGTTCAGGCGGCATGATCGTAATGGATGAAGATACGTGTATGGTGGACGTTGCCCGCTACTTCCTCGACTTTCTGACCGATGAATCGTGCGGCAAGTGTGTTCCCTGTCGTGAGGGTATGAGGCAGATGTTGAAGATCCTCACAAATATTACCCAAGGCAAAGGGAGGGAAGGCGATATTGAGCTTCTTGAGGAGTTGGCCGAGACCGCCATTGAAGGAGCCCTCTGTGCATTGGGTAAAAGCTCACCAAATCCGTTTTTGAGTACCCTCAAATATTTCAGAGACGAATACGAAGCCCACGTGAAGGAAAAAAGATGCCCGGCACTGTCCTGTAAGGAATTGATTTCCTTCTACATTGAGCCGGAGAAGTGCAAAGCCTGTATGACCTGCGCCAGGAAATGTCCCTCGGACGCGATTATAAGCGGCAAAAACCTGATCCATATCGTTGACCAGGAGAAATGTACGAAGTGTGGAACATGCTTCGACGTATGTCCTCCTCGTTTTCGTGCGGTGACGAAAATCTCAGGCGTGCCTGTGCCGCCCCCCATACCTGAAGAAGCGAGAACGATAGTCAGGGAGAAACAAAAATGAGTGAAATCCTCTTTGAGATTGATGGAAAACAAGTAACGGCGAAAGAGGGGATGACCCTCCTTGAAGCAGCAAAGACTGTAGGGATAAAAATACCCACCCTTTGCTACCACGAGAAGCTTGAACCCTTTGGGGGTTGCAGGCTCTGCATCGTGGAGGTGGAGAGCCGCGGGTGGACTAAACTCGCTGTCTCCTGCGTCTACCCCGTGGAGAAAAATATTATCGTAAGAACGAGGTCCGAGAAGGTGGATAGGATCCGAAGAATGATCCTCCAACTTCTGCTTGCCCATGCCCCTGATGCTTTTGATCTTCAGGATCTGGCAAAAGAGTACGGCGCGGATAAAGACCGTTTTGAGAAGGAACCTTCTTTCTGCGTCCATTGCGGTCTCTGCGTAAGGTATTGTGATGAAGTGAAGAAAAAGAATGCTATTGGCTTTGTTGATAGAGGTATCCGCAAAGAGATTAACTTCATCCCTGATATTGCCGCAAAGGAGTGCTGGAATTGTAAGGAATGCTTTCCCCTCTGCCCCACCGAGGCGCTCCAGGCAGCTTTCGTGCTTGTTGAGGCCCTCGCATTTCCGGCGGCTGAAGCCGCAAAAGGATAACGTATTTATATCTCCGGACCACCAGGCCCGGATGATTCACGATGTCAGCCGATGCGGGCCGTCTACGGGCGGACCGCATGCGGGCTTACCTGCTCTGCCATTTCAAACTAATCGTGGCCGTTGATTGAATCCTGCAGGATTAGAATTGAGGTTTGTTTTCAAGGAATGCGCTGCATAGGTCTTAAGGACGGGACATTGAGAATGGACCCCGCATTCCGGCTCCATGAGGTGAAAGCTCCACAACCGTCTTGAGGAATCAGGCAATAACGGCAGGTAGGATGAAATCGCTTGGGGTGTGAGCCGGAGAACTTGACAACCGTGATGAGGATGAGATTAACTGAGTGTATATGTCATTCAAGAACCAAGTTTTGGAGGTGAACCATGAACGAAAACGAGAAGCTGATACTGAGTGCGGCAGTTGCCTGTGATGAGAAAAAAATGCTTTCCTGTGCAAAAGCGCATAGACTGGCGCAGGAACACGAAATCTCGTTGAAAGAGATCGGTGATACGTGCAATCGTTTAGGCATCAAGATAACCGAATGCGAACTTGGTTGCTTCAAGTAATATGAAGGTTATTGTAGTATCAGGTGCACGGTCCAATGTGGGGAAGACCCATCTTGCACATGCGCTGGAGAAACTTCTGCCTGGTGCGGTGCGGGTAAAAATTGGTCATCATGTGCGCAAAGCTGGAGGTGATCCCAATTTCTACGGTATGGGTACGAGTTTTTCAGCCATTGCAGCAGAGCATGGGAGCGCCCGCTTTGTGATAATTGAGAGTAACCGCATACTTGAGGAGATTACCCCGGAATGTGTGATTTACCTTTCCGCCGATAGCCCTAAACCCTCGGCTGAGATTGCAGCCAGAAAGGCGGACATTATCCGAGGGGAAGCCGTTCCGGACTCCACGATATCGGATCTCGCGAAGCGGATGGGATGCAATAAAGCAGTCATCAGGAAAATCGTGGAATTGTCGGGTGCGTCGACCATCGTTGGATATTAAGGGTTTGGACTCAAGCGGTAGATTTTCACAAATTCATTGTCATCGTCGAATTTTACAACCGGTTCCATTGTATTTAGACACTCCGCGATAAACGGGTTTTCTCTCGCTATTTTCTCGTCTACTGCCGCATAGGCGACCCCTTCCATCTGGGCTTGGGCGAAAAATTCGGGGCATGTATCCACCCCTTTTGCGAGCCAGGGAAGGTAGCTCCATTTCCCCCTTGAGTAGAAAGATATAAATGGAAGTCTTGATGCCACGATTGTGTGGGGATCATGGGATAGAAGATAGAGACCTGCCTTTTTATTGAATACGCGACCTTGATCGGGTAGATTGATCCCCTGAAATAGAGAGAAGCTGATGATAATGGCTACGATGGCATAGCAGGCCTTTGTGCCGGGACGGAATCTCTGTATTACCGACTTCAGCGAAAAGAGCCCTGCTACAAAAAACGGAATAAGCAGAGGAAACAGCTCGACATAGAACCTTTTTGAGAAGGCGGACATGGCGATCATTGGCATTACGTGAAAAAGAACCAGCAAACTTATAAGTATCCGGTAATCCTTTTTGGTCCGCTTGATCCCCCATACTGCCAGTAGAGCAAACTGTGGCAGTATGCCATTAAGTAAATCAATGAAAACACTATAACTGCGTATGGCGATGCGGGAAAACCCGGCGATGGGAAGGAGATATGCGTTGGGAGAGCCGCTGGTGATACTTTGTTGTTTGGCGAGAATCGCCTTCTTACTGAACACAATGAGACCCGTTTCCAATTTCATCCAGTAAATGTATGCACCCGTAAGGACGGCAAAGGAGAGGAGAAAGAGAAAGAAGTAAAGAAATCGTTTCCTTGCAAGGAGCAAGGCGGATAGGGGAATGCAATAGATCAGATACTCCGGTCTCGTCAGATAGGTGAGCGAAAGAAAGAATCCCGAGAGCACTATATGTTTTTGATTGCCTTTGCTCCACCCTGTGTAAAATGTAAAGACTGTCACAAGAACAAGCAATGTGGCAACCGATTCGGTGAGGACTGAAGCTGAAAACTTCACCAAATACGGATTTATGGCGACAAAAAAAGCACCGTAAAGTGCCTGAACTTCCCCTATCAGTTTTTTGCAAAAGAAAAAGGAGAGGTACACCGTGAAAAGGCCTGCTGTAAAGGAGACAACGACGGCCGCTGTCTCAAGATCGGGAATAACGAGATGGGTGAACCCGATGAGCATAGGGTAAACGGGCGGGAAAATCCCGTTCAAGCCTTCACGGAACGCCCCGCGGGAATAGGCTTCGCCTATATTGGCATAGAACGTTCCGTCCATATCGATGGCGGAAGTGGTGAGAACATTAAGGACTCGCAGCGCTGAGGCGAGACATAGGATGAAGAACAGGATCAGACGGGGGTTCTGGACTTGAAAGTCTGTCTCCAACCTCAGCCATGGATATATTGCTTTCCGAAGTGTATCGATCGCTATTCCCTCCTACCGTATATTATGGAATGCGGAGAGCCGATCTTTGTTGATGCTGACAGATTCCTCTTTATTCATATTCTTAAAGGCCTGAAACGCTGCCGTGGATAATGCTGTAGAACATGGTTCATATCATACCATTTTTGAAAGTCCTTGGGAAGCTTAGATTCTATGCGGAGTTCGTAGCGTGACTCTTTCACGGAATGAGAACGGACTATGGCTGCTATTGACAGGCAGGGTCGCCTTTGAGTATATTCTGACTTATTATCCGCACTGTTTATTAGTGAGGTGGTATTATGTATGATGCTTCGGGAGGGAAGAATTTGAGGGGGATAAAGATTTATGCGCTCGGTCTTGCAAAGAGAGCCCTGGAAAAGGGTCTCGGTAAGTTTGGCTATGGGATTACCAAGATTGACAGGTGTGCCCTTGCGGCACGGCATGCAGGTCTCAACAACCTCGCCGGTAACAACAAGAGGATACATTATGCGTGCGGATTCCAAATGTTCAAAGGATGGCTCAATGTCGATGCTGAGTTGCTCTTTAAGACCAAGCCCGGATTTCTTTGCGAGACAGTAAATCTAGTGGGTCCTCACCCTTTCCCCGATAACTGGTTTGACTACGGCTTCTGCGAAGACTTTTTAGAACATCTGAATCAGAGCGATTCCATGATTTTTCTCTCCGAAACGTATAGGACATTTAAGCCCGGAGGAGTCCTCAGGCTTTCCTTCCCAGGGCTTGAAGGGGTTCTGGAGAGGCACTATCAGGGACAGACGTACGAGGCGTATAGAAAAGGCAAAACTGAAGCCTACACGTCGTGGAACCATGTGCATTTCTATTCCAGGGAGGAATTGATCCTAGTATGCAGGCACATAGGCTTCATGGATATCAAGTTCGTGAGTTACGGCGAATCTGCCCATGAACCTTTAAGGGACCTTGATCATAGAGAAGAACAGAAAGACTTGAATATCTACGTTGAGTTGACGAAATAATTTTCCTCCGACTTAACAGCGACATTATTTAAGGAAGTCTTAATGCACCCCGCAAACCCATAAACTTCGAGAGACTTGTACTCTTACTCCATGCTGACATACCACTATTGAGACGGCAAGGATGCCGTAGCGCTCCGTGCGGCATGACGACAGTCTTGAGCGAATAGTGAAAACAAGAATAAATTGAGACTGCTGCAATTTTCTTTGGAAAGGAAGCCCGGCATCACTGCATACGAACTCTCGTTTCGTCTATTACGGCATGCTGTGTGCATTCCTGACGGGCGGTCCTCACCCACGAAGACGGTAAGTTTCGTGACGTTATGGATAAGACTTTCATTGGATGTAGCCTAAGGTATAGGCCATCATGGAGAGGCTTCCAAATGTTTTTCCATAACGAATACGCATCCTCAAGACCCAACGCTCCTTACGCGCCATTGCCGTTCCCATCCCTTTTCTATTGAAATATTTGAAATCATATGGTAATTATTCCTAGAAATCAAATTTACACGTCCTTCAATTGGCCATAGGGTGCAGGCAATCTGTCTATTGTCAAAAGGCGAAGGGCGGAAGAATAAAACTAGGAGGTCTCATGTCTAATCTTACCATCAAACAATTACTCGAGGCAGGCGTGCACTTTGGGCACCAGACTAAGCGCTGGAACCCCAAGATGAAACCGTACATCTTCGGCGCCAGGAACGGCATCTATATCATCGACTTGCAGAGGACGCTAAAAATGTTCAAGGAAGCGTACAACTTCGTAAAAGAGGTAGCCGCCAGGAATGAATATGTCCTTTTTGTGGGTACAAAGAAGCAGGCCCAGGAAGCCATATCCGAGGAAGCAAAGAGATGCGGGGCGTTCCATGTCAGAGTAAGATGGCTTGGAGGTACCCTTACAAACTTCCAGACAATCGAAAAAAGTCTTGACAGGCTGAGGAAATATGAGGAACTGAAAGAAAGCGATATTTACAAAGTGCTTCCCAAGAAGGAGGCTATCGGTATAGAGAAGGAGCGGCAGAAACTAGAAAAGAACATAGGCGGCATCAAAGGCATGGACCGGCTTCCCGGGGTAATTTACATCGTGGATCCCAAGAAAGAATACATTGCAGTAAATGAAGCGAAGAAACTGGGGATACCGACAGTCGGCATAGTCGACACCAATTGCGATCCCGATGATATTGACTACATCATCCCCGGAAACGACGATGCCATAAGGGCAATAAAACTGATTACCTCAAAGATTGCTGATGCGGTCCTTGAAGGAAAGGCACTATATATTGAGGAGTTCCAGGCGAAGGAGGAAGGAGGCGAGGAGCCGAAGCCCTTCGTAGACGAGAGCATACTTGAAGAAAAATATGACGATCACACGAACAGTGGCAATTAGTGAGGAGGACACAAATGGAAATCACTGCGGAACTTGTGAAGAAACTAAGAGAAAAGACAGGCGTAGGACTCATGGACTGCAAAGAGGCATTGAAAAATGCCCAAGGCGACATGGATAAGGCCATTGAGTATTTGAGGGAAAAAGGACTTGCTAAACTGCAGAAACGAATGGGAAGAGTCGCCTCTGAAGGTATAATTGCATCCTATATCCATACAGGCGGCAAGATAGGTGTTATGGTCGAAGTAAACTGCGAAACGGATTTTGTGGCAAATACCCCACAATTTCAGGAATTTGCGAAAGATCTGGCCATGCAGGTCGCCGCATCCAATCCCACGTACGTAAGAAGGGAAGATGTACCAGAAGAAGCAAAAGAGAAAGAGAAACATATTTACCGGGTCCAAGCCATTGAGTCAGGGAAACCGGAGAAGATTGTTGACAAGATCGCCGAAGGAAAAATGGAAAAGTATTTTCAGGAAGTATGCCTTATCGAGCAGGCCTTCATAAAGAATCCTGATGTTACGATCAAAGACCTTCTGGAAGAGCTCATTGTAAAGATGGGCGAGAAGATTATTGTCAACAGGTTCGTAAGATTTCAGCTTGGCGAGACGCTCGCCGCCTAATAGTATGAAGTATAAAAAAATTCTCCTAAAGCTGAGCGGAGAAGCCCTGATGGGTACTAAAGGACACGGGTTGGACCCTGATACCCTTTCAGCTGTCGCATCCGAGATTAGAGGAATAAAGGACCTTGGATGCGAGATTGCCGTGGTAGTGGGCGCAGGCAACATTATGAGGGGCGTCAAAGCGGAGACGCAGGGCATAGACCGGGTAACCGGGGATTATATGGGTATGATAGCCACGGTAATAAATGCCCTTGCTCTCCAAGCTGCCTTCGAAAATGCGGGTATGCCGTCTTTGGTCCAGAGCGCAATCAGAATGGAAGGGATTGCGGAGCCGTACGTGAGGCGAAAGGCGATCTCACATCTTGCATTAGGTCAGATCGTCATATTCGCGGGCGGCACAGGAAATCCTTACTTTACCACCGATACGGCGGCAGCTCTCCGGGCGGTGGAGATTAAGGCTGATGTGATGTGCAAGGCCACTAAAGTTGACGGTATTTTCGACAAGGACCCGGAGATCCACAAAGATGCCGTGTTCCTGCCTGAGGTCACCTATATGGAAGCCATTGACAAAAACCTCGGGGTGATGGATGTAACCGCGATTACCCTTTGCAGGAATCACAAACTCCCGATCATTGTGTTTAATATAAGAGGGGAAAACATGAAGAAAGCGGTTATGGGGGAGCCCGTCGGGACTATCGTGAGGAGGTAATATGAAAAGCCAGGTTATGGAGGAACTTGAGGACAAGTTGAGGAAATCGCTTATCACTCTCCAAAAAGATATGTCCAAACTGAGAACAGGGGTAGCCTCCGTTACTCTGCTTGAAGATATCAAGGTCAGTTATTATAACCAGCCGACGCCCCTTAACCAAGTGGCAACTATCGGGGTGCAAGACAGCAGGACGATCACCATACAACCGTGGGATAACTCGGCAATCAGCGAAATAGAGAAAGCGATCCAGAAATCGGACCTCGGGGTAACTCCCATGTCAGACGGCAAAACCATCCGGCTTTCTTTCCCCAAACTTACCGAGGAACGAAGAAAAGAGTTGACCAAACTTGGAAGCAAGATGCTGGAAAGCATGCGGGTGGCAATGAGGAACGTGAGGAGGGAGATTAACGAGAAGATAAAGAAGTTGGAAAAAGATAAACTGATCTCAAAAGATGATCTTCATAAAGACCAGGAAGACGTTCAGAAACTGACCGACAGATATATAGAGATGGCGGAGAAGGCGTATTCGGAAAAGGAAAAAGAGATTCTGGAGATCTGACGCAAGGCATGTTCAACTTAAAAACTGAGAGTCTTCCGGTCCATGTGGCAATTATCATGGATGGAAATGGGAGATGGGCGAAAGAACGAGGCTTGCCGAGAGTACATGGCCATGCGATAGGTATTGACTCGGTACGGGAAATAGTTACCGCAACAAGAGACCTCAACATTCCATACCTCACCCTTTATGCATTTTCTAGGGAAAATTGGTCAAGACCAAGAGAGGAGGTGCGCGCCCTGCTAAAATTCCTTGAATTTTATCTTGAAAAAGAATTTCCTCTGATGATGGACAAGGGCATACGGTTCAACGTCCTCGGCGAAATCGGGGATTTCCCCGGGCGTCTTCAGACTAAACTGGCCAATGTCAGAAATGCGACCGCAAAGAACAAGGACCTTCTCCTAAATATTGCTCTGAGTTACAGCGGGAGAAAGGAGATACTACGGGCCGTATCCGCGATTGTTGACGACGTGAAAGCGGGAAAAGTCAAAAGGATCGGAGAGAATACTTTTAAGAGATATCTTTATACGAGGGATATGCCTGACCCTGATCTTCTGATCAGGACTAGCGGTGAGATGAGGCTCAGTAATTTTCTTCTATGGCAGATGGCCTATACGGAGATATTCGTGACCGATGTACTCTGGCCTGATTTCAGAAAAGACCAATATTTCGAGGCTCTCGCTGAGTTCGCAAAAAGAGATAGAAGATTCGGGAGTGTAAAGGAAGACTGAGTGAGAGAGATTCGTAAAAGGGTACTGGCCGGACTGTGCCTTGCCCCCCCAATAGTCTTTATTTTTTGTTTCCTGCCCCCAAAGGGCTTCTTTATTTTTGTCGTTTTTGTTTCCGTGCTCGCGGTCCTGGAACTGGTCCGCATGGGACGCATCAGGCACAAATACCTCCTTGCCCTCCTGGCGCTTTTGTGTCTCGTCCCTCTCTACCTGGAATCTCTTCGCGTATTCGTGCTATGGCTCCTATTTTCGCCAGTTTTTTACCTTTTTGCTGTTTCTCTTAAACTGCACGGCGAAAACGACAAAGTCAACAGAGACATCATGGCGGCATTAAACACCCTGTTTCTCGCTGAGCTGTTCGTGGTGCTTCCCCTTTTCTATTTTTACCTCCTCAAAGAGACTGGCGATTTTTATCCCCTGATCCTTCTCTTTGCCGTATGGGCAAGCGATATAGGAGCGTTCATTTTTGGGAAAAACTTCGGGAAAAAGCGGCTTGTGCCGGCCATCAGCCCAAAGAAAACCTATGAAGGCTTGGCAGGTGCCATAACAGGAAGCATGGTCATAGTGGGCCTTTCAGGCAGATTCCTCGGGCTTGGTGTTTCGGAGGCTTTAGCTCTTGGAGCGATGATAGGCATCCTGGGTCAGACAGGTGACATTTTCGAGTCTATATGGAAACGGGTGGGCGAGGTGAAGGATTCTTCTTCCCTCATTCCGGGGCACGGAGGTATTCTCGACCGAATGGACAGCTTTATTTTTACTGCGCCCTTTCTTTACCATTATCTCGCGGGCCTAAAGGTATGAAGAAAAAAGTTCTTGTGCTTGGATCGACAGGCTCGATAGGACGGGCGACTCTTGATGTGATTGAACATCTGGCCGACAAATTCGAGGTAGTGGGCCTTGCCTGCAAAGAGAACTTGGATCTTTTAACAGAACAGGTCAAGAAATTTCGACCCTCCTATGTCTCCATATACGGTAGCTACGGAAATACGACGAAGCAGATCGGGACGGCGAGGGTGCTTCGCGGTATGGATGGGATCAAGGAGATGATCGGTATGGATGTCCACACTGTGGTAAATGCCATGCCTGGCAGTGTAGGACTGGAACCGACCATTGAAACCCTCAGGCAAAACAGGGTACTTGCCCTCGCAAACAAGGAGAGTCTCGTGATGGCGGGCCGTCTTGTCAGGCGTTTTCTGAAAGAGGGATCCGGGAAGTTGATTCCTGTCGACAGCGAACACTCCGCCCTATATCAGCTCCTTTGCCGTGTCCCGTCGGCAGAACTGAAGACCCTCGTGATCACCGCCTCAGGAGGGCCTTTCTGGAATCACAGAAAAGATGCCCTTAAAAAGGTCAGGTTGGAAGAGGCTCTTAAACACCCGACATGGAAAATGGGGAGCAAGATCACCCTAGACTCGGCGACCCTGATGAATAAAGGTCTTGAAGTGATTGAGGCCCGCTGGCTTTTCGACATTGAGGGGGATCGCATCAAGGTTCTTGTCCATCCGGAGAGTATAATTCACGGCATAGTCGAATTCGTCGATAACGGATTTATCTCCTATATGTCCTATCCTGACATGAGGATACCCATCTCTTACGCTCTGAACGAGGAAGAGAGGCATCCCCTCCCTTTCGGCAAACTGACCATGGAAGGATCGTTCGGTCTGACCTTCCACCCCCCTGATCCAGACAGATTTCCGTGCTTGCGCATTGCGTACGAAGCTCTGAATTATGGCGACAGTGCCATGATCGCTATGAACAGCGCTAATGAAATAGCAGCCCAGGCTTTTATGGATAGAAGGATCGGTTTTACCGACATCCCTTCCGTTATAGAGGATGCCGTTCAACACCACCCGACATCAGCAGTTATTGACACTCTTGACGCAATATGGGAAATTCATGAGTGGACGAAAGATTATACGGAAAAGAAGATAGAGGAGCTCTATGATTAATGTTATTTACGGCTTTATAGCGCTGAGTCTACTTATTTTGGTCCATGAATTGGGCCATTTTATTGTGGCTCGTCTTGCAAACGTGAAGATACTGACCTTCTCTCTCGGGTTCGGCAAGAAGCTTTTCACTTTTAAAAAAGGTGAAACTGAATATGCCCTTTCTCTTGTACCTATCGGTGGCTATGTGAAACTTTTAGGTGATTCGCTTGAGGAAGACATAGCAGATGAGGACATTCCTAGGTCTTACGTGCATAAGCCGCCTTGGGTAAAGATTCTGATAGCCGTTACTGGCCCCCTATTTAACATACTTTTCGCTTTTGTCATCTTCTACTTTGTGTTTATAAGCGGATTCTCAGTGCCTTCGACAAAAGTAGGCGGAGTTGAGGAATGGTCCCCAGCATATGAAGCAGGTATCCTGGTGGGGGATGTCATTGAGAGTATCGACGGAAAACTCGTGCAGGAGTTTGATGATCTCCTTGAGGTTATGTCTAAAGCATCGGCAGGTCCCCTCGGATTTACCATCAGGAGAGGAGACCATGTGTTCAATCTTACCATAACCCCGAAAGAAATTGAGGCCAAGAACCTTTTCGGGGAAACAATAACGAGGAAAATCATTGGCGTCAGATCTTCTACCGATTTGGTTAAGAAGCAAGAGACTCTGCTTGGGGCTGTACCCAAGGCATCGTACCAGACTTGGTATCTTTCCAAGGTCACCATTCTTGGCCTTGTAAAGCTTATTCAGGGGACCATTTCACCGAAAAACGTGGGAGGACCCATATTGATCCTGCAGGCAGCGGGCAAGCAGGCCAGGGAGGGAGCGGCCAACCTCATTTACTTCATCGGAATTATAAGTATAAACCTAGGCGTGGTGAACCTTATGCCCATACCTATTCTTGATGGTGGTCACATAATGATGCATGCAGCGGAGATGGTAACCAGGAGGAGGCTCTCGACCAAAGCCATAGACATTGCCCAGAAAATCGGTTTAGGTATCATCATTGTTATCATGGTCTTTGCTTTCTATAACGATCTCGACAGAATTTTCAATTTTTCGAGGCTCCTAGGTGGAAAGTAGGCTCATCCTCGGAATTGATAACTCCATTGATTTTTTGAATATCGCCCTTTCGCTCGAAAACAGCCTGGTTGAGGAGAGATGCGTAAAGAGCACTCTTCCACCTTCTCAGATCATTTCAGGGCATGTTGGGCAGATCCTTAAGGGACACGGATATGCAGTGGATGACCTATCCCTTTTGACAGTGACCCTTGGACCAGGTTCTTTTACGGGCATGAGGGTAGCCATCGCTTTTGCAAAAGGCCTGAGCGCCGGCCGCGCTATTCCTCTTATTGGCGTGTCGACCCTGGACGTCTTGGCTGCTTCTTTCTCCTTCATGGAAGGCCACTATGCCTTCCCTCTTATCGACGCCAAGAAGGGTGAGGTTTTTGGCGCCCTTTACAGGGTTTCCGGGGGAGACATGAAACGGCTCAGCGACTATGGCGCGATAAAACCGAAGGATGTGGCAGGCATAATCAGAACACCATGCATATGCTTCGGGACAGGCATCCGCATTTGTGAAGAATTCATATCCAAAATTGAAGGGGTCACGATCATCAGAGATACATTTGCGGCGGTCTCGGCTTGGAGACTGATACTGGAAGCAATAAAACGAGCCGACACGAGGCCCGCGATGGATTTACAGCCGATTTACGGCAGGAGGTCCGAAGCAGAGATCAATTTTAGTGTTACCGTCACATGAATGTACAGCTTCCTGGATTACATAACAGCCCGCCGCTGGCCCTTTTGTTCTTTCAAGGTAGGAGATGGGCCGTTGTCTTGGGGTGGCGTCAGTGCAGGCAGAATAGAGTGAGGTTAGGCGTTCCCGTTCCTAATCGTGCGCATTTCGCGACCAATGCCCTGGAACTGGCCGGAACAACGCGAAAGTGAGGGGTGAAAATGTCTTGGAGAATTCTGCGGAGACTGCGGCGCAATGTAGTGGAAGACATTTGTGAGAGTAGTGTCGGGATTGAGTCCGGCGGATAGGTATTCTTCATGGGGTTGATCCTGGCGGCAATCCTAAATTTCTTTCTTCAGATTCTCAAGGGCCACCCTGTAGGGTATGCCCTTTTCTTCAGCGATTTTTTTTACGTCTTCGAATTCGATGTGGGATTTAAGGAACTCTCCTTCCTCATTATAACCGTGTTTAACTCGTACGGGGCCGTACTTGGTTTCTACCGTCTTTTGATCTCTCCTGAGTACCCTCCTTCCTTCCTTCCTCAGTCTCATGCCGAAGGTGGAGGTCTCAAGAAAGACAGCGCTCACGAGGCGCTGAAGTCGCTCGTCGGGAACAGAGAGGGAAAGTCTCACGCCCACGCGCCCTTTCTTCATATACACGGGAAAATAGAGCACATCAATGGCTCCCTCTGCCTTCAATCTCTCGGCTACGGTGCCTAAATATTCCATCTCCATGTCATCAAGATCTGTCTCGATCACCCAGACTTCCTCGTCACTTGAGGGCGATGTGGTTTCGCCAACAAATATCCTCAGGGCGTCTGGTTTTTCCGTTTTGTAGGAGCCGAGACCATACCCTACTCTTTGTACGGTCATGGACGGCGCCATTCCGTGGTCCTTCACATAGTGTCTCACGATTGCGGCCCCCGTGGGCGTGGTGAGCTCAACGGGAATATCAAGAAACACCGTCTTGTGTCCGCTCAGTATTTCCACTGTTGCCGGTGCGGGATTAGGCACAATGCCGTGTGCCGTCTTTATGGTGCCCCTACCATGAGGGATCGGTCCCGAAAATACCTTGTCTATGCCCAGGTGGCTGATTCCTTTGGCCATTGAAAGCACGTCTATGAGAGTGTCGATGTGTGAGAGCTCATGAAAGTGGGTCTCCTCCTTCGTAACACCGTGAACTTTTGATTCCGCGTCAACAAGGATGTCAAGCATGGCCTTCGCATCATTCTTTATATAGTCTTCTGTGGAAAGACCATCAATAAGTTTTATCATATCCCCGGGAGAGAGATGGATGTCCGAGTCATCAATGGCCATATGGGTGCCTTCTATCACACCCTGCCTGGCCTTCACCGGGACGATGGCTGGTATGGGGAGCGGCAGCTTGTTCAGAAGCGTCTCAATCTCGCCGAATGGTACGCCTGCGTCCACCATGGCTGCCATGGCCATATCGCCGCTTATTCCGAGGATCGGGTCCAAATAAAGGATCTTCATAATCTGTTTATGAGGGTCGCAAAATAGGCCGCGCCGAAACCGTTGTCGATGTTGAATACTGAAACGGTGGAGCACGAATTCAGCATGGAGAGCATGGCCGTAAGTCCGCCGAAACTTGCCCCGTAGCCTATGCTTGTGGGCACGCCGATGACAGGAACGCCCACCATGCCTGCCACTACGGATGGTAGGGCGCCTTCCATGCCTGCCACTACGATGATTACCCGGGCACATTTCAGAACATCAAAATTATTGAACAACCTGTGGATGCCGGCAACACCCACGTCATAGAGCCTCTCAGTCTTATTGCCGAAAAAAGAGGCGGTGACATAGGCTTCTTCCGCGACTTTGGAATCGCTGGTGCCGGCGGAGACCACGAGTATCGTACCATTTCCTTTTATAGTGTCATCCTGCTTTATATAGAAACAGCGTGCATTCTCATTGTAGACTCCCTCAGGAAACTTCTCAAGGATCTTTCTGCCCACCTTTCCATCCACCCTGGTGACAAGAACATCCGTGTCATTTCTTCTCATGGAGTCGACTATATCGAGAATTTGTTTCGTAAACTTCCCTTCCCCGAATACTACCTCCTGGAGCCCTTTCCTGACGGTCCTGTGATAATCAATCTTCGTATGCTTCAGATCTTCAAATGGCATCCCCTTTAAGACGTCATATGCCTCTGCGACAAGAATTTTCCCCTCCCGCACTTTTGTAAGCAGTTCCAAGATCTTTTTATCCATAATAGTCAAGAGCTATTTTTGTTTTGTATCAGTTATTGTTCCACTCTTCCACTATAAACGCGTGCTTAACCACTTTCGCTTGTCCACTGTCTATGCCCACTACATCAAAACGAATCTTCTTATCCAGACATTTGTGGTCCTTAAGGTAGTACGTGGCGGACCGGACCATATGCTGTCTCTTTTTCTTGTCGATGGCAAAAAGAGATTCGCCGAAGGTCGAAGAGTTTCTATTTTTTACCTCCACAAAAACCAGGCAGTCTCCGTCTTCCGCGATAATATCAATCTCGCCCAAGAAGCTCCTGTAATTTCGTTCTATTATTTTATAGCCCCTGTGCTTCAACAGGGCAATGGCTGTGTCTTCTCCCTCTCGGCCTGTTTCTTTCTTATTTGGCACAATATTCCTTTACACCTCGGAATGTCTTCCTGTGTATGGGCAGGACGCCGTAATCTCCGATAGCTTTTTTGTGTTCCTTAGTGGGATACCCTTTGTGCTGCTTGAAATTGTATCGGGGATAGATATGGTGGTAGACCTCCATTATGGAGTCACGCACTACTTTGGCGATGATGGAAGCGCTCGCAATAAAGAAACACTTCCGGTCGCCTTTTACAATCGGTTTTCCATTGGGGAAATTTTTTATGCCCACATTGCCGTCGATAAGGAGGAGGTCTGGGGACCGGACGCATGCGTTTTGTACTGCCCGCTCCATAGAAAGAAGACTTGCCCTCAGGATATTTATCTTGTCGATTTCTTTGTGGGTTGCAATTCCTACACCTATGGCGTAGGCATGTTCCGCGATCCACGGAAACAATTCCAACCTCTGCTTCTCGCTCAGGAGTTTCGAATCTTTGACATTTCTTCTGCTTTCAGGCATCCCTTTCCATACTACACAGGACGAAACCACAGGACCAGCAAGAGGCGCCCGCCCCGCTTCATCTACTGCTCCTATCAGGCCTGTAAGCAGACAGCAACCCATTACACCCGTTTTTCTTTAAGTTTTGCCGCCTTGCCTCGCAGATTCCTCAGGTAATAAAGTTTAGACCTTCTTATTTTACTTTTGCTCAAAACATCTATCTTGTCGATAAGGGGTGAGTTTACGGGAAATGTCTTTTCTATGCCCACGCCGTATGAGACTTTCCTGACCGTGAAAGTTGCTCTCGTATTTCCGCCTCTTTTCCTGATGACCACCCCTTCAAACATCTGGATTCTCTCTTTATCCCCTTCAAATATCTTCGTGTAGACTTTCACATTATCGCCCACGCCGATCTCAGGCAAGTCAAGCCTCATATGTTCTTTTTCTATCAAATCAATTATCTCGTTCATCCCATCCTCCTCTTTCGCCAAATATTCTATCGAGAATTATGCCAATTGCCACTCTCAGGGAAAGGTGGTTATAATTGCCTTTTCCCTTGATCGGCATAAGCATTTTATCGCACCTGTCTACCACCTCTTCCGAAAGCCCCCATCCTGTCCCAAAAAGGATAAGAACGGGCCGATCTCCAGTCTCCATGCGGAGGAACAACTCGTCCGGGCTTATTGTCTTTCCTTGCCTCTCTCTTGAAGAGGTACCCACTATTAGTGGATCGCTCTTGATGTCGTGGACCATTGAATTAAAATCGCTGACGACTCTGACTTTTTTCAGGGCTTCACTTCTCCCGGGATTATACGTGGCCCCGTATCCATTAAGCCAGTGGTCCACCAGCTTGCCGACAATTTCCCTCTGTTTTGCGAGAGGAGTAACAATATAGCATAAACCAATATCAAATGTCATACAAGTTCGCGCAATGTCATGTATTTCAAGATTAGTCACACTTGTGGCCACAATCGCGCCGTTCTTATCATACACGGGATAGTGAATTACCGCTATGCTAACGTTATTCATGGATGTCCTCCATGGTTTTCCGGATGAAGCCTTCGTCCTCTTCCGTTGGAATGAATCTCTCCATCAGGTCGGGGCGCTTCAGTATCGTCTTCTTTATAGCTTCCTGTCTCCGCCATTTTCTTATCTCTTCATGATTGCCTGAAAGAAGCACTGGTGGAACGGCCATATCCTCCCATTCTTCCGGCCTCGTATACTGGGGGTACTCAAGCAGATGCTCGTGGAAGCTCTCGCTGACGGCGGATTGTTCATTGCCCAATACTCCCGGGATGCACCGAGAAATGGCGTCTATCAGCACCAGGGCTGCCACTTCGCCCCCCGACAAAATATAGTCTCCTATCGAAATTTCTTCGTCCACGAAAGTGAGCACCCTTTCGTCCACGCCTTCGTAGCGGCCACAGATCAGACTCACATGTGACAACATGGAAAACCGTTCCGCCATAGACTGGTCGAATATTCTGCCCTGGGGCGTAAGCAGTATGGTTTTTGATCTCCCTAAGTTTTTTTCCACATAATCTACGGCACGATGAATAGGCCCTACCTTCATGACCATGCCAGGACCTCCACCATACGAACTGTCATCACATGTCTTGTGAATGTCCTCGGCAAAATCTCGTATATTCACTATGTTGAACTGCAGAATTCCTTTGTCCGCAGCTTTCTTAATGATGCTCTCTTGGAGCGGCGATGCAAATAGACCGGGGAACAGCGTAAAAATGGTGAAGATCATGAGACAGTAGCGCTCCCGTCGACTATGATCGACGAACCTTCAAGATCTATTTTCAAGACAACTTCTTCAATGAGGGGTATGAACAGTTCTTCATCGCCGACCGACACGGTCAGCAGGTCATTTGCTTTCGTATGAACTATAGACTTCACTTTCCCGATCCTGTCGCCCTTCCGGTCTGTTACGTCGAGACCGACTAATTGATAATCATAGTATTCGTGCGATTCTAAACGAGGAAGGTCCATCTCTCTTACGAACAACTCCTTGTTCACGAGAGGGAAGACTTCCTCAGGGCTTTCCAATCCTTTAAATTTGATGTAGAACAGACCCTTTTGGAACCTTTTTCCTGTTACCTCAAGTTCCTCGTAAAGGTCATCTTTCCTGTGAAACAGAGAGCTATATCTCAGAAAATTTTCCTTTACCTCGTTGTAATATCTGAATCTTATCTCACCCTTTATGCCGTAGGTTCCAAGCGCCCTACCGACAGAAATGTATTCCATTACTCAATTATTTCCAGTACCGCCCTTTTCTTCACTTTTGTTGAAGCTGTACTTAAGATGGTTCGCATTGCCCTCGCAGTCCTGCCCTGTTTACCAATCACCTTCCCAAGATCGTCTTTGGAAACATTTAATTCTATCACGGATGTTTTCTCGCCTTCAATTTCGGAGACTTTAACTTGATCGGGATTGTCCACCAATGCCTTTGCGATGTATTCGATTAACTCTTTCAACACGATCCCACCTCCATGATGATTTATTATGCTGGCTCTTTGAACATTCCTTCCCTCTGAAATAGATTCTCAACGGTCTTTGTGGGCCTTGCTCCTTTTGTGTACCAAGCCTTGATCTTTTCTTTATCGAGTGTTATCTGTATTGGATCCTTGAGAGGGTCGTATGTGCCCACGTTTTCGATGAATCTCCCGTCTCTCGGGGACCTGCTGTCAGCTACTATAATTCTGTAAAATGGTTTCTTCTTTGAACCGTATCTTGCTAACCTGAATTTGACTGCCAAACTGTCACCTCCTATTTTAATAATAACTGCTTTTGAAGACCTTTCAAACCACCTTTTGTAAATTTTTTCATCATCTTTTTGGTTTCCATGAATTTTTTCATGAGATCGTTCACGTCCTGAACTTTAGTCCCGCTGCCTTTAGAGATCCTTATTCTTCGGCTTCCGTCGATGATATTGGGATTAAGACGCTCCTTCCGGGTCATGGAATTGATTATGGCCTCAATCTTTTTCATGTCTTTCTCGGCCGCTCCGAAGTCTATCGCCCCTTTCATTTTGTTGAGGCCCGGGATCATGTTGAGGATTGACTCCATTGATCCGAGTTTCTTCATCTGCTTCAACTGATTTTTGAAATCCTCAAGGGTGAATTCATCTTTCCTGATCTTCCTCTCAAGTTCCTTGGCGTTTTTTTCATCAAAAACATCCTGCGCTTTCTCTACAAGGGAGACCACGTCTCCCATGCCGAGTATTCTGGATGCCATCCTTTCCGGATAAAAAGCTTCCAAAGCGTCGAGTTTTTCACCCATCCCGACAAACTTTATCGGCTTGCCTGTCACCGCTTTTATAGAAATGGCGGCGCCACCTCTCGTGTCTCCATCAAGCTTGGTGAGAATAATACCGTCTACCCCCACCTTCTCGTTGAAAGTTCCAGCAATGCTAACTGCGTCCTGACCGGTCATTGAATCAAGGACGAGAATGGTTTCTCGAGGGTTCAGGAATTTCTTTTGTTCCACTATTTCTCGGACCATTCCGTCATCAATGTGGAGCCGACCGGCGGTATCAACGATCATGGTGTCAAACCCGTTCTTCATAGCATATGCCTTGGACTCCCTGCAGATGGCGAGAGGGTCTTTGACATCCTTAAGATAAAATGCAGCTACGTTGATCTGGTTGCCCAGTTTGATCAACTGGTCGATAGCTGCAGGTCTGTACACATCCGTTGCAACCAGAAGGGGTTTTCTCCCTTTTTTCCTGAGCATGAGGGCAAGTTTTCCTGCTGTGGTCGTCTTTCCTGAACCTTGAAGGCCGAGAAGGAGAATGGCTACGGGAGGAGACCCTGCCACATCAAGGGGTTTGTTGGTACTGCCCAGAAGTTCGCACAATTCGTCAAAGACAATCTTTACGAATTGCTGCCCGGGGGTTATGCTTGAGAGTACTTCTTCGCCGAGCACCTTCTCTTTGACTTTGTCGAGAAAATTCTTGGCGACTTTATAATTGACATCCGCCTCAAGGAGAGCAATCCTCACCTCCCTCAGGGAATCCTTTATGTTTGCCTCTGAAAGTTTCCCGTAGCCTCTGAGTTTTTTAAATGTACTTTCTAATCTTTCCTGTAATTTCTCAAACATAGCCTAATAACATAATAGAAAATAGGGTAATAGTCAACTGAAACGGCGCAGGCGCACTTCAGACAAACCGTACCAGTCATATTTCTGTTTAAACAAGCCTTCCAATAGGAAACTAAGGACATCATTGGAACGAAGCATCTGGGATCCCACGCCTTCCTGTAAGGTGCTGCTTAAAGCACCTGTTTTTGGTTGTCTTTAGCTCCCGATATATTAGAATAAGGAGAATGAGGCTATTTTACAAAGGCTGCTGGGTGGCGTCAATTAGATTTTATGGCGTGTAGGTCTCTATTGTATCCGGCAATGGCACGCGTGTAACCAGCAGTCAGACCTTGCTTTGTCTATGTTTATAATATTTTTCAATATCGGGTGCCTTTCCTTTGGCTCCATCAAGCCCGTTATAGACCCGCAACCGGACAAGTTCCCAGTGGCGTGGATCAAGGATATTGAGGTACTCCTGAGAGCCCAGCCTTTTCATCTATGCCGAGGGCAATATTCATATTTTGGATGGCCTGGCCTGATGCCCCCTTCACGAGATTGTCGATGGCGGAAATCATCACGATCCTCCCGTCATGAAATGCCTTAAGGCTCATATCGCAGTAATTGGAGTACCGGATAAAACGGGTATCGGGATATGTTCCTTCGGTAAGCACCCTGACGAAAGGCTCTTCGCGGTACGTTTCCTCGTAGAGCTCTTTTATTGTCTTTGTTGCAGCGGGATTTCTGAGTCTTCCGTAAATTGTTGTCAGGATCCCTCTGTTCATGGGAAGAAGATGAGGAACGAAAGCGACTTTCAGATGGGAATACTTATGTACCTCTTTCTGAATCTCCGGCTCATGGCGGTGGACTCCAACACCGTAAGGTTTGAATCCTTCTGACACTTCGCAGAAGAGGCTTCCCAGTTTTGCTTCCCGCCCAGCTCCGCTTACCCCTGACTTTGAATCAATGAATACGTCGCCGTGAAGCAGATGTTCCCTTAAAAGGGGGTAAAGGGCAAGAATTGCGGAGGTGGGATAGCACCCCGGATTTCCGATTAGTTGGGTCTTTTTGATTTTTTCCCGATAGAGTTCTGGGAGACCATATACGAGGTGGGGCACTAGCTCCTGTGCCGTGTGAGGGACATACGCACCTTCATAGATTTCCACATCCTCGAATCTGAAATCAGCGCTCAAATCAATGATCACCGCACGACCGTCGAAGATGGATTTTGCCATCTCCATCGATTTTCCATGAGGGAGACAAAGGAAATAGACATCGCATTTCCCTTTATGCAACTCATCTGTCGGCTCAAGACGCTCTTCAAAAATGCCCTTCAGGAGCGGGAAGACCTCGGAGATCTTCCTGCCCCTGTAAGTATTCGATGTGACAAGTGAAATTTTTACATGAGGATGAGAAACAAGCGCCGATATAAGCACGAGTCCCGTATAACCCGTTGCTCCTATTATACCTACGTTCCACATGAGAGGATTATCTCTTGGAGAACTGGAAGCTTGCCCTTGCGCCTTTCTTACCGTATTTCTTTCTTTCCTTCGATCTAGGATCCCTCGTGATGAGCCCCTGTTTCTTAAGAGTCACTCTTAAATTGGCGTTGAATCCCATAAGGGCTTTTGCGATGCCATGACCTAATGCCCATGCCTGAGCAGGTACACCTCCGCCATAAATGTTGGCTACCACGTCAAATTTCGCTAGGTGGCCAGTGAGGAGGAAAGGCTTGTTGACCATAAGCCGTAATTCTTCGAGGGGAAAGTACTGTTCAATCGTCCTGCCGTTAATGACGAAATTACCTGAGCCTTGTTTTATCCAGACCCTAGCCACGGCAGTCTTTCTTTTTCCCGTTGCGTAGTATTTTTTATCAGGCACCTTATATCTCCTTTTACTCTAATACTTTCGGTTGCTGAGCCTTGTGCGGATGTTCATTTCCTCTATATACTTTCAGTTTGCTGAGAAGTTTCCGCCCCAGGATGTTCTTTGGAAGCATCCCTCTCACGGCAAGCATGATCACGTCTTCCGGTTTCTTGGCAAGCATGGTCCGTGCGTTCTGGACCCTCAATCCTCCGGGATATCCGCTGTATTTCTCATAGGTCTTCTGATCAAGTTTGTGACCCGTAAGTTTTACCTTCTCTGCATTGACAACTACAATAAAATCTCCCATATCGGAGTGGGGAGTATAGGTGGGTTTGTTTTTCCCTCTTAGTATAGAGGCCACCTTGGCGGCGAGCCGTCCCAGTGTTGCGCCGTCCGCGTTCACTACATACCAGTCCTTTTTTGCGATATCTTCTTCTGTTGGAAAATATGTCTTCATTAGTTCACCCTTAAAAAATTTGTCTAAAATAATACATTTTTAGAGGATAAGTCAAGCATTTTATTGCTTTATGGCAAGCAGTAGGTGACGAGAAGGTTGTTTTGGCAAGTCTATATTTGTTTATGGCCAGTTGCACGGGACCGGAGACTCTATGCATACCACAATGAGAGGGTTGGAAGGCAGTAGGCGTATGGAGAGCCGAGATGGTGAAATTAAGAGATAAAAATGGTACGAAATAATCCGCATATGGACTCTCTTGATCTCACAAATATATATATGCGATGCTTTCAAAGCGATGGCCTGGAGAGACTGAGGGCCATATCCCAGTATTTGGAAAGGATGCTAAAGAGTTTGTAAAAAAGCTCTTCAAGATGAAAGATTTCATCAATGGTTAATAAGGGCGATGACTGGGCTTATAGCGGTATCTGTCCGGAGTTTTGAAAAGTATATGAAAAAGCACCTCAACACACTTTTTGTTACGACCCAGGGCGCTTATCTCTCGAAGGAGGGTGAAACCATTGCGGTGCGGATTGAAG
>JAISPL010000041.1 GCA_031274925.1 Syntrophobacterales bacterium
GGGTGAGGGCATCAGAAACATCCCTGTAGTCGGGGGTGCAAAGGGTGAAATAATCACCGCCGCTTTCGCCGCCTAATACCTGAATGGGGGTTAGCGACCAGTAATGGTCCCATCGCCCAGCTGACCACCACTATTACTTCCCCAGCCCCATACCGTACCGTCGTCTCTAAGGGCGAGGGAACGAAAGAGTCCCGCAGCTATGGTCTTCACATCGGATAACGCCTGCACGGGGATGGGATGAGAGAAGAAATCAGAGATCCCGTTGCCGAGTTCACCAAACATATTAAATCCCCAAGCCCACACTTTCCCGTCGCCTGCCAAGGCGAGAGTATGCTCTTCTCCTCCAGCCAGAGCAATCACGCCGGTGAAAATCTGCCCGCTGGAATCCAACATCTGCACTGGGGTAGGTTGATTAGCAGTATGCCCGTCGCCTAGTTCGCCGTACTCATTGTGCCCCCAGGCCCACACCGTGCCGTCGCTTGCAAGGACGAGAGAATGATCGTATGCAGCAACCAGAGCCTTCATGCCGGATAAATAACCCACGCCATCTTTGCCCTTCACACGCACAGGGGTCGAATGAGGGAGTCTATCAATGCTATTGTTGCCGAGCTGACCGTAATCATTGTGTCCCCAAGCCCATACCGTGCCGTCTCTGTCAAGGGCAAGGGAATGATCGCCTCCATCTGCAAGAGCAATCACATCGGATAAATAACCCACATTATTTTCGTCCTTCACCTGCACGGGTGCAGAGCGATTATTAGCGGTCCCGCCCAAACCGTTACCTAACTGACCGTATTCATTGCTTCCCCAGGCCCACACCGTGCCGTCGCTTTTTAAAGCTAGAGTATGTCCGTTTCCCCCAGCCAGCATGGGCGTTACGGAGAATGCTGGAGTCGCCGTCATTGGGGTAATGGTCAGCATGAGCACCGCAGAAATTAGCATCACCAAAAATACGTTTCTTCCGGTTTTCATCTTGAAACCCTCCTTTTCAGAACATTCAATCCCTGATATTGTGTGTTTCGTTTTTGAGTATTGTTTCACCCTGTATGCATAGAGTCTTGTCATATACCATAAGCCAATAGTATCAGCACGCTATAGGAAAACGCGTGCAAAGATATAAAGTGAAAGGTATCGGACTTGATCATCTGCAGATAACAGGGGTTTACCTCATTCTCCAATACGTGTTGTCCCGTCCGCTTCTCACGGGAAACCCCCATCACTACCTTGAATACCAGTTATTTGACCAAGGACTGCCAAAAAGTTGAATTGCCTGACGGTCCCCCTCCCTATATATTTTACATAAAAATTTCCGTACAGTAAAGGTTGGTTTGTGAATTTTGACGTTTTTAAAAATGTTTTCAAATTTTTCATTTCAATTATAACTCGAATGCAATGTGTTTTAACACATTCGAAAAAGTTCACTTGACAGAATAAAGAAACCTTTTGCGCTCAAAAGAACGCAGCGCTTTTCCTCAATTTTGTTATCCGCAGGTCCGGCATAACAAAACGACATACCTACGGCGGTGCGTTCATTGTCGTTAGTAGTAAGCGAAAAGATCCTCCGAGATATAGCAATAGAACAAAATTCCAGGAATATGCTGCTTTAAATACTGCCCGTCCACGTTCCCCGCGCAGGTAGCTTGCAATCCTTAAAATTGTGCGGCGCAGTTCCGCCCGCTCCTGTGCCTTTTATTATCAACCATATTTGGTTTTCTTTTTTTGGTCCTGTCGTTTTTAAGCTGTGAAGCGTTAGTGGTGAGCCATGCTCGGTCTGATCGTTTAACGCCTTCTATTTGTCCGTTAACCCATAAGAACAGTAGGGCTCCTCTTCCATAATGTCGTTTTTCGATTCATAGGCCCTCGCCCTGCAACCGCCGCATATTTTGAGATATCCGCAGCCGCCGCACTTGCCCTTGTACGATGCAAGCGTTCTCAGCGCGGCAAAAACGGGTGAGTCTTCCCACACAGCCTTCACTCCCGACTTCCGTACATCGCCTGATGCGGCCTCAAGATAACCGCAGGGCTGCGCTATACCTCTGTGAGAAATGAACATGAAACTTTTCCCCGCGAGACAGCCTGCGCTTTTCGGCATACCGCCTTTCTCCTTCACAATCCTGTAATAATGAGGAGCACACGTCACCTTCAGTTCCATTTCGTCTCTTTTCTCAATTTCATAGAGGCCTTCGAGAACGGACTCGTACATCATTGCGCTCAGCTCTTCGTTTTTGAGTCCCTCGCCCCGCCCTACCGGTACAAGCAAAAAAACATGCCATCCCACTGCACCGGTCTCCTTGGCCAGGCCGTATATACCCTCAAGGTTTTCCATGTTCAACCGGGTAACGGTCGTATTTATCTGGAAGGGAATTTCTATCCTTTTCAGGATCCTAGCGCCTTCCATCACCGCATCAAAGGATCCCTCAACCCCTCTGAAGCTGTCGTGGGCTTCTCTGTCTACTCCGTCAAGGCTCATGCTCACCCTCTTGATCCCCGACGCCTTGAGTTTGCACGCCTGTTCCTCATCAAGAAGGGTCCCGTTTGTGGCGATGACCATTCTGAGGTCCGATTCCGCGCCATAGCTAATTATATCGAAAATATCTCCCCTGAGAAGAGGTTCCCCGCCCGTGAGAATAATGGTAGGGTCAGAGAAGGATCGAATCTCGTCCATAATACCCACGCATTCGGAGAAGGTCAGTTCACCTTTGTAGGGACCTTTTGTTGCCGAAGCCCTGCAATGCACACAGTTCAAATTGCAGTTCCTCGTAAGCTCCCATGCTACCATTCTTAAAGGGAATTCTCTTTGAGCCATGCGCTTAAATCCTTCGCAAAATAGGTGATAATGATGTCAGCTCCGGCTCTCCTGATACTTACGGTGGATTCAAGAACCGTCCTCTTGAGATCGACAAGACCCTGCGCCGCAGCGTTTCTGATCATGGAGTATTCACCGCTCACCGAATAGGCGGCCAGAGGCATGTCGAAAGCATGCCTCGCCGCTGAAATTATATCGAGATAGAATAAAGCCGGTTTGACCATTATAATATCCGCGCCCTCTTCTATGTCTAATTCTATCTCACGGAGCGCTTCTCTCCGGTTGGGAGGGTCCATCTGGTAGTCCTTCCGGTCGCCGTACTGGGGGGCAGACTCCGCCGCATCCCTGAAGGGATTGTACAGACTTGATGCATACTTCGCTGCGTAACTCATAATAGGAGTGGAGTAATACCCGTTGTCGTCGAGAGCTTCCCGTATGGTCTTGACCCTTCCATCCATCATATCGGAGGGAGCCACCATGTCCGCTCCAGCCGAAACATGGGAAAGCGCACTCCGAGCAAGGAGCTTCAGAGTCTCATCATTGTCCACCACGCCGTCCTTCACGGCACCGCAATGGCCGTGGCTTGTATACTCGCACATACAGACATCGGTGATGACGAGGATGTCGTCGCCGAAGAGCTTCTTTACCGCTTTTACTGCTCTCTGGACGATTCCTTTCTCGTCAAAGGCCCCGCTTCCCATATCATCTTTTTTTTCAGGAATACCGAAAAGCAGAACTGCGGGTATGGACATGCTCACCACATCCTCCACCTCCCGTATCAGCCCCTCCACGGAGAACTGGAAAACACCGGGCATGGAAGGTATGGGGACCCTATCCTCCGTCATCTCCTTCACGAAAAGAGGATATACAAGGTGCTCCGGAGATATGGCAACCTCCCGGACAAGCCCCCTCAATTTATCATTCCGTCTCAATCTTCTCGGCCGTGTTACAGGAAAGGACACGTACACCCCCCTTGCGAGTATCGGACATACTCCTGTGGTCTATTTCGCTTCAGACGATCTCCTGTTCAGCGAGAAAGCATTGAGGATCCTCAGCCCATATGTCTCCAGTCATAGCCTCAGCCCTCACCCTGAAATTGCCTCCGCAGATAGGGAGCCATCTACACCTGGCACATCTTCCCTTCACGTGGCGTTTCTTCTCTTTTAGTCTTGCCATGAGAGGGTCTTCTGTATCCTCCCAAATCGTGCTAAACGGGCGATTCCTCACATTACCGAACGTATAATGCCTCCAGAACTGGTCGGCATGCACGTTCCCCTCTTCATCCACGCAGCCGATCCCCACGCCGGAGGCGTTCCCCTCATTCATCATGAGGAGTTTATAGACTTCGGCTGCCCGCTCTCTGTCTTCCTTAAGG
This sequence comes from Syntrophobacterales bacterium, assembly GCA_031274925.1. Classification (NCBI taxonomy): domain Bacteria; kingdom Pseudomonadati; phylum Thermodesulfobacteriota; class Syntrophobacteria; order Syntrophobacterales; species Syntrophobacterales bacterium. Next base: position 4,182 of record JAISPL010000041.1, read on the forward strand.
AGCCTGAGATAAATGAAAGGACCGTCTGCGTGATTGTCAACGGTGAGCACTTCAATTTCTCTTCCTCTGTCAAAAGAACTCTTTGTCCGGTCCAAGATATAATCTACCACATTTCTCGTCTCGTCATGGGAAAGGTCTTCTTCCATAAGCTTCGAGCCCCTTCCGGCATACACAAGATGGTAGAAACAGACCCTGTCGATCCCCTCTTTCTCGATAAGGTCGAAAATAGCGGGGATTTCCTTATAGTTTCTTTTGTTTATGGTGAAACGGAGGCCCACCTTTATTCCTGCTCTCTTTGCGTTCCTTATACCTTCAATGGCCCTTTCATAGGCCCATTTTACACCCCTGAACGCATCGTTGACCTCTCCAATGCCGTCAAGGCTGACCCCTATATAGGAGAGGGAATGCCGGGAAAAAATCCGTGCTTTCTCTTCAGTGATGAGAGTCCCGTTGGTCGAGATAACAGCCCTCATTCCAAGCTTCACCGCATAATCAATAAGCTCAGACAAATCCTCGCGTAACAACGGCTCTCCACCTGAAAAGAGGATCACGGGGACTTCAAAGGCGGCAAGATCCTCAAGGAAAATTTTCCCTTCTTTTGTGGAAAGCTCCCCCTTTCTTTCTTGTTCCCCTTCGGCATGAGCATAACAGTGGATACATTTTAGGTTGCACCTCTTCGTTACATTCCAGACCACCACTGGTTTCTTGTCCTTCGAGAACTGAAGGAGATGAGAAGGCAGTCGTGAGGATTCACGTCCGTACCGCAATGGGTCAGAGGTTTCAACCGTACCGCAATATAGTTTTGAAACACCGATCACGCTGATATTTTGGCTTGAAATACGTAAAAAGTCAATGGTCCCCTGGGCGGACTCGTGTTGAGCTTTGATTTTATCGTTTGCTTGTCCGGATCAAAGCATGAAGACAAAAACATCCTGTGTGCAAGGAGAAGTAACTTCCGTCAGCTAACTCCAACTATCGGCAGCGTCTCTGTCCATAGCCATCCCTGGGGTTTTGCCCGGCCTTATACCCTAATCATCTCCAAGCTCGGATTCAAAATCTTCCTGATCATCTTCATCTCCCGATTTGCTACTGTCCTTATGGGTTGCTTTTGGAACCGGCGATGTCTGCGATTGTTCAATTCCGCTCGCCCCGGGGGTGACGGTCCCAGACTGCAGTGTGTCTTCCTGCGTCACATCACTCCCTTCATCGCCGGTTCTCTTGGAGCAACCGACAGACATAAAGACCATGAGAAAGACAACCAAGAGCGTCGCAACTACTTTCCGTGTCCTCAATTTGCTCTGTAGAGATTTATCCATAAAATAAGTTTCTCACCATTCTGCCGTATTTGCAACAAAAAAACCGCCTGATAAGGATAGGAGGTCCACGCTGAAACTGCTGGACTTTTTCGAAAATTTTCTATAGAATGTTTGTCATCGGGGCGTAGCGCAGTTTGGTAGCGCACTTGTATGGGGTGCAAGTGGCCGCTGGTTCAAATCCAGTCGCCCCGATTTATGATGATAAGCGCTGCATAATGCCCTTTTCTTTTAATTTTAGCCTTTCCGCCGCTAAATTTTCAACAGGTGATCTGTGTTGATCCTTTTATCGAATGACGATGGCGTCCACTCCGCCGGTCTCACCGCCCTGAGGGATGTTTTCCGCGACAAGCACACAGTCTACGTGATAGCCCCCGACCGAGAGCGGACATGTGTGGCCCATGCCATCACCATTCACAAGCCCTTGAGGGTAAATGACCTTGGAGACAACGTGTTTTCCACCAGCGGCACTCCGGCAGACTGCGTATATATCGGGGTAAGGACATTGCTTCCAAGGCCGCCCGACCTTATCATCTCGGGGATCAACAGCGGGGCGAACATGGGACAGGACGTCAACTACTCCGGAACCGTTGCCGCCGCAAAGGAGGGTGCCTTACTCGGGATCCCTTCCGTTTCCGTCTCAATGAATGGGAGAAGCAATTTTTTCTTCACCGAAGGGGCGAAAATTATAGAGGAGATAGCTGACCTCATCATGCGCCGACCGCCGCCGGAAGGTACGTTTCTCAACATCAATATCCCTAATATCCCCCATGGGCAGATATCTGGTTTTATGGTGACAAGGCTCGGAAAAAGAATATATAATGATAAAGTGACGGTGCGAATTGATCCAAGAGGAAGCAGGTATTACTGGATCGGAGGAGACGGAGAGAACTACGAACCCATCGACGGCACCGACTTTTTGGCGATAGAAAAAGGCTGTGTCTCCATTACTCCTCTGGGTCTCGATACTACGAGCGAAAGCTCAATTGAGATATACAGAACATATTTTAGAAGGCACGGATGAAGACGACTTTATCCATCATTAAAGCTTATACCAGCAACATCAGGGGACCACATCAAACCGAACCCCCGTTTGTTCAGGATAGTGGAAGGGTACATGAGGAATGAGAGAAGAGAGCCTATCTGCGACTTTTTCGTCTGCCACACCGGAGATAACATCGCCGCACTCTTCAATTATAGCCTAGAAACAGAGGATGAGGGAGTTCATAAACTCACCTGGAACGCTTTTACCGCTCAGGCTAAGATCGCTAAGAAGCAGGGTTTTTCTGGCGCAGGTCAAGACCTTCTCAAAAATTCCTTCTTCGGCAATATGAAAGGTATGGGACCCGCCACATTAGGCCTTACCCTTTCGACAGATATGGCCAATGAGTTCAAGTTCGTCATGATGAATGCTAATTATACGGAAAGAGACCTGTTGATTGAGCGAACGTCCCTGAAGAGATGTACGACATATACGACATGTTGCCCTATTCCGAGCTCAAATATAGAAGGATCGCAAAGAAGATGGAAAGGCTTTAGCCTCAATTCAAAGTGAGGGGTTTAAAGCCTGTAAAAAATGAGGCCGAAGTGGTGAGGCGGCAGGTTCCCTCACCACTTGCCGCTTTGGGGAATAAAGAATGAGGTTCTACATAGAGACTTTCGGGTGCCAAATGAATGACCATGACATGGACAAGATGGCTTCCATTCTTATAAACGACGGCTACGAACGCATTGGCAACCTGAATAATGCCGATGTGGTAATTGTAAACACATGCGCCGTACGCGAAAAAGCGGAACAAAAGTTTTACAGCCTCATGGGACGTTTGAGGCTCATGAAAAAAAAACGTAAAATGCTCTTAGGTATTACCGGATGCATCGCCCAGATGGAAAAAAGCGGCATAAAAGAAAGGTTGCCTTTCATCGACTTTTCACTAGGTCCGTCAAATATCCACAGGATCGGGGAGGCCATTGAACACGCCTCCAGAAAGCATACCTTTCTTGATTTTTCCGATAATGAACATACAGTCCCTCTGTTTTTCAAAAACGGTCATATAGATGGCGGCATAAAATCATATATTACCATCATGAAAGGGTGCGACAATTTCTGCAGTTACTGCGTAGTGCCCTATGTGCGTGGACGAGAGACGAGCAGGGAGAGCAAAGACATCATTGAGGAGATACAAGACGTAGCCGGACGAGGTGTAAAAGAAGTGACCCTTCTGGGACAGAATGTGAACTCCTATAATAAGGGGCAAAACGATCTCTCCTTTCCTCAACTCCTGGAAGCCATAAATAATATTCTGGGGATCCAAAGGATCAGGTTTGTCACGTCGCACCCCAAAGACCTTTCCCATGAACTAATTAGATGTTTCGGCTCTCTGGAAAAACTCTGCGAGCATATCCATCTTCCATTCCAGTCAGGCTCCGACAGAATCCTTAGCCTTATGAACAGGAGTTATACCGCCCGAGAATATGTGGATAAAATAGACCTGCTCAGGGATAAATGTCCCGGGATCGCGATAACCGCAGACTGTATCGTAGGATTTCCAGGTGAAGATGAGGCGGCATTTGCCGACACCATGAAACTGGTGGAAGAAGTGAAGTTCGACGGTATATTCTCCTTTGCCTATTCGCCAAGGAAGTCGACAGTCGCGTCGACCCTCCCTGACGCGGTGCCCAGGGATGCGAGCCTTGAGAGGCTTGCCGCCTTGCAAGATCTGCAAAAGAGAATAACATTGAGCAATAACAAAGCTCTGGAAGGGAAGAGGGTGGAGGTCCTCACGGAAGATGTCAGCAAGAATTCAGATGAAGACCTTATGGGAAGAACGAGAACTAACAAGATCGTCAACTTTAAGGGAGACAAGAAAAGTATGATAGGTAAACTGGTCATGGTAAGCGTGGTAGAAGGCTACGCAAATTCCCTGAAAGGTGAAAAACCGGAAATAGAAGGAGGTATAGAATGATGAAGGAGATGAGAGTAGCGGGAATCACCGTAGATCCTTTCACCAATACGCCGATCGTGATCCTGAAAGATATTGAGGAAAACGAAGCCCTTCCGATCTGGATAGGCCTTCTCGAAGCATCAAGTATCGCGACCGTTATTGAGAATATTCAAACCCCAAGACCCATGACCCACGATCTTTTGAAGAATATTCTAGACAGGCTTGAGGCGGAGGTGGTCAAGATAGAGGTGAATAACCTGAAAGACCACACATTTTATGCACTGCTCCATGTGAAGGCGAGGGATGAGAAGTTCACTATCGACTCGCGGCCCAGCGATGCTATTGCCATTGCGCTCAGAACCGGAGCGCCTATATTTGTGGCAGAGAGCGTGATAAAGAAGGCGACAAAAACAGACTTCCAGCAAAAAGGTGACAAAGTGGTCACAGAAAGTACGGATTTAGAAGACCTTCTGGAAGGCCTTTCGCAGGAAGATTTCGGCAATTATAAGATGTAATGCTATGATAGATCTCCATACCCACTCACTCTTAAGCGACGGCGAACTTGTCCCTTCGGAACTAATCAGGAGGGCAAAGGTAAAAGGATACCGGATGATCGGCATTTCGGACCATGTGGACATCTCAAATATCGAGAAAGTGGCCGGATCCATGCTCAAACTATCTGAAAAGATTGAGAATTATGAGGATATTACCGTCTTGCCAGGGGTCGAGATAACCCATGCACCAAAGAGGGTGATAAAAGATCTGATAACCTTCGCTAGAAGACTAGGCATATTATACGTGGTAGTCCACGGAGAGACTATTGCGGAACCGGTGGAAGAGGGCACAAACAGGGAGGCTATAGAAGGCGGCGCGGACATCCTTGCCCACCCAGGCATTATATCCGAGGAAGATATGGAGCTTGCCAGAAAGCATAACGTCTTTCTCGAAATAAGCGGAAGAAAAGGTCATTCTTTTTCGAACGGTCATGTGGCGCACCTAGCGAAAAAAATAGGAGCAAGATTGATCTTCAATACGGACGCCCACAGTCCTTCCGATCTGGTGACGGAGGAACAGGCCAGAAAGGTGGTAATGGGCGCCGGGCTTTCAGCGGATGATTTTTATGTAATGCAGGAAAACGCAATGGAACTTGCGAAAAGGACACTTGGTAAGAAATAATGAGTTTATTTATCGACAATACCATAAAGAAGATACCCCACTACCCCAAGGCAATGATGTACGGTCTCGAAGAGGGTTGGACACGACTTGCATCAAATGAGAACCCCTATCCCCCTTCTCGGAAGACTCTGTCTCGCATCCTTGACGCACTCCTTGATATAAACAGGTATCCCGGCGGAGAGGAGAATCTGAAGAGGTCCATAGCCGAGTTTTATAAGGTCAGACCTGATCAGGTAGTCCTAGGCGACGGGTCAGATGAACTCATAGAAATGATTCTGAGGGCGCTGAAATACAAGGAAAAGAGCAAAGTAATCATCTCCAATCCCTCATTCCCCTTCTATGCCATCGCATCGGCCATTTACGGCTACGAGGTGGAAAAAGTCCCCCTTGTAGATATGAAAATTGATCTCCCCTCCATAAAGAAGGCCATTGACAAACGGACGAGGGTCATCTTCCTCAATAACCCCCTTAACCCTACAGGTACCGCCTTTGAAGAAGAATCGTTCCGGATTTTCTGTCATGACCTACCTTCGGACATCCTGATAGTAGTCGACGAGGCTTATGCGGAGTTTTCGGAAAACCCTAAGTTTCCCGATACTTTCTCCTACATCGGTAATCATCAGGTGCTCGTGCTTCGCACGTTCTCAAAAGCCTATGCCCTTGCCGGACTCAGAGTCGGTTATGGAGTAGGCGAGGCACCTCTCGTTTCATACCTTGAGCGGACCAGGCAACCATTCAGCGTGAACGAGCTTGCCCTAATCGGCGCAAAGGCGGCACTGGAGGACAGGGGCTATCTCGCGAAAATCCTCATGAATAATCGAAAAGGTAAAGAGTTTCTGCACAAGGCATTGCAGGGCCTTTCGCTGGAATGTGTTCCCACGGAAGCGAACTTTATCCTTTTCAAGATAGGAGATCAGGCGGAAAGTACTGTGAAGAGGCTGTTTGAAGAAAAAATTCTGGTAAGGTGGATGGGCGCATACACACTTCCCGGTTACGTCCGAGTATCAATCGGCACGCCGGAGGAAAATACCCGTTTTATAGAAACCCTTAGCCGGATACTGAAGAACGGGAAGTAGGAATCTCCATTCTTCATAAATTCCATTGGACAAGTTGACGGACATGGCGGACGGAAAGAGTAAAGACCTGATTATCACCATAGATGGACCGAGCGGGTCCGGGAAAAGTACTGTCGCAAAGATGCTTGCAAAAACACTCGGCTATACGTATATTGACACGGGCGCAATGTACAGGGGTGTGGCATATGCATACATGAAGGCCGGGGAACCGACAGATCTGAAAGTATTTCTCGATGACCTTCCTCTAAGGTTCGAGTTCGGCGATGGGACAAAAGTATCGCTCAACAACATTGATATTAGCCGTGAAATCAGAGAGCCAGGCGTCTCCCTGAGTGCGTCAAGTCTTTCCAAGGACAGGGTAGTAAGGGAATATCTATGGCATATTCAAAACAAGCTAGGACGGAAAGGCAGCGTTGTGCTGGAAGGAAGGGACATGGGCAGTGTCGTGTTTCCTGACGCTCACATAAAATTCTACCTTGATGCAAATCTTTCCGAACGCGCGAGAAGAAGGTATCATGAACTCTCTTCAAAAGGCATGGAGCAGGATTCCGGTTCCGTGGAAACTGAAATGGTCAAGAGAGACAGGAGCGACTCAGAGCGGGATATCGCTCCTCTTGTAGTGCCGGATGGAGCGATCCTTATTGATAGTACGGGAATTAATGCGGAACAGGTCGTGAGCCTGATGATAGACCGTATCCCTGGGGCAGGCGCTTAGGTGGAGGTCACTAAGACTGAGCACTCGGGATTCTGCTTCGGTGTGAAAAGGGCCATCAACATGGTAATCAAGGAACTTGACGGCACTCCCGGAGGTCTCTATACGATCGGTCCCATAATTCATAATCCCCAAATGGTCAAGATGCTTGAGGAAAAGGGCGTAGTCCCCATTCGCGATATTTTTGGAGTAAAGGAAGGTACGGTGCTCTTCAGGACTCACGGGATCAGCAAAGAAGAAGAGGATTACATAAAGAAGAACGGAAAACTGAGGGTAATAGACGCCACATGTCCTTTCGTGAAACGGGTGAGGAAGCACGCCCTCTACCTGGAGAAGAACGGCTATACTGTCGTAATCGTTGGGGATAAAAACCATCCTGAAGTGAAAAGTGTGTTGAGTTATTTACATAATGATGGTATTGTATTACATCAATCAATGCCAGTCCGAGCGAAAAAGATCGGTGTAGTGAGTCAGACTACACTAGACGCAGAGACCTTTACTGGCGTGGTGAGCGGACTTGTAGAAGGGACTGAAGAAATTAGGGTTTACAATACAATTTGCGAGAGCACACAGATCAGGCAAAAAGAAGTGGCGGCCCTTTCGTTATCTGTCGATGTTATGCTGATTGTGGGCGGCAAGAACAGTTCCAACACAACCAAGCTTTACAATATAGCAAAGCAGATTCAGTCCGGCACATATCACATAGAGACTGAAGAAGACTTGAGGCCTGAATGGTTTTCATGTGCGAAGAAAGTAGGGATAACAGGGGGAGCATCTACTCCTGACCTTATAATAGATTTGGTGGAGAGGCGTGCAAAAAACTTCTAGGGGGTCATATGGTAGAGACAGATACTCTTGATACATCAGCTCAGTGCGAGAACACCATAGAGGAGATGAAGGAACTCTACGAGACTTCCCTTAAGAGTCTGCAGGAAGGTAATATCCTTAAAGGCAAGATAATAGATATAAACGGCGATGCGGTCATCGTGGATGTTGGATTGAAATCTGAAGGTAAAGTTTCTACTTCCGAGTTTACCGCGAAACCGGGCGAGCCGGAAGTACAGGTGGGGGATGAAGTCGAGGTTATGGTCGTGGGCAGAGAAAGGGAGTTTGGCCTTCTGCTTCTCTCCAAACAAAAAGTGGACAGCATCAGGGTCTGGACCAATCTGGATAAGGCGGTCGAAGACGGTACTCCGGTTGAGGGAGATATTATATCGGAGGTAAAGAGCGGATTCATGGTCGACTTGGGTGGCGTGCACGCTTTCTTGCCCATCTCTCAGGTCGACGTGAAACCGGTAAAGAACCCTGCGTCTTTTGTGGGAAGGAGCCTGAAATATAAAGTACTTAAAGTTAACAAACGGAAAGGGAATGTAATCGTCTCAAGAAGAATATTGATGGAGGAAGAAAGAGAAAAGAAGAGACAGGAATTCTGGAAAAACATTAAAGACAGTCAGGTCATTTACGGTTTCGTCCGGAATATCACCGACTACGGGGCTTTCGTAGACTTGGGGGGCGTTGATGGCCTCCTCCATCTCAACGATATCACATGGGGCAGAATAACTCATCCCAAGGAATATCTGAGGGTCGGGGACGAAGTGAAGGTAAAGGTGCTTACCATTGATCACGAAAAAGAGAGGATATCGGTAGGCGTCAAGCAGCTTAAGGTGGACCCGTGGTTGAATATTGAAGAGAAGTACCCCGATGGAGCGAAAGTGAAAGGCAAAGTGGTCGGGATAGTAAACTACGGCGTTCTTGTGGAGCTTGAGCAGGGTGTCGAAGGACTTCTCCACGTGAGTGAAATGAGCTGGGACAAAAAATTCAAGAACCCAGGTAAACTCGTGAACAAGGGAGACTGGGTAGAATTGGTCGTTTTGGGCTTTGACAAAGAAAGAAAGCGTATTTCCCTGGGAATGAAACAGTTGCTGCCCGATCCGTGGGAGGAACTGTCCGCAGAATACCCAGCAGGCTCTACGGTAAATGGGAAGGTAAAAAATTTCACCGACTTCGGTATGTTTGTGGGTATAGGGAATGGCATCGACGGACTGGTCCACATATCTGAGATCTCGTGGTCCAGAAGAAAGAAAATCGTTTCCGAGACTTACAAAAAAGGGATGCCGGTGGACGCTCTCGTCCTCAGTGTGGATAAGGCAGCCAAAAAGTTTTCCCTCAGCATAAAAAGATTGAAAGATGACCCCTGGAAAGGGTTGGTGACGCGATACCACACCGGAGATGTAGTTGAAGGGTACGTCACAAGTATCACCAGCTTCGGCGTTTTCGTGGAAATAGAAGAGGGAGTGGAAGGTCTTGTACACCTCTCTGAAATAGAAGATTTTCAGAACAAAGACTTGGGGGACATCTTCAAGCTTGATGATACTATAAAGGCTGGCATCCTGAGTATTGACGAGAGAAATAAAAGGATCGGTCTCAGCATAAAGGTATTGAACAAGACTGAGGAAGAAAAGACGACAGAAACCTATACCAAGGAAGAGACGGCATTCTCAACTCTTGGGGACGCATTTGTACGGGCAATGAACAGAGATAATCCGGATCATTCCTTATAGGGTTGGGGGGGTGAGCGTATGCCTGTCAGTAAAGAGTTGCTTGATATATTGTGCTGCCCGAAATGCAAGGGAGACATACGGCTTAATGACTCAAAGGATGGACTCATATGCGAGTCGTGCAGACTTCTTTATCCCATAAAAGACGATATACCCGTTATGCTTATTGACGAGGCAATATCCATTGACCAGAAATAGTTGCATGTGTTAGTAGATTTATTTCTCATCTTTGTTATCAAATCGTTTCAGCAGCTTCTCCGCCATCTGCCTGAACGCTTTCAGCGTGGGGTCGGTCTAGCCATGGGACGGGGGGCCTATTTTTTTCTCGCGAAGAGGCGCCATGTGGCGATTTCGAACCTGAAGAAAGCCTTTCGTCATCTCAATGAGAAACACGCATCCCGTCTGGCGAAGAGATGTTTCGAAAACCTCGGCATCAATTTCGTGGAGTCTCTGATCCTGCCTTTCATCCCTAAACAGGAGCTTGTCCGTCGCTTCGCCATCAAGGACCGGTTCTATGTAGATGAAGTTTTGGCCTTGAACAAAGGCATGATGGCTCTTGTGTTTCATTATGCAAACTGGGAGATCATGGGTGTTGCGTCCCACTTCCTGGAAAGGGACATCATCGTCCTTGCGCGGCCCCTTAAGCGGCACCAGCGGATCAATGAATACCTTAACAAACTTCGTGGAGAAACGGGCCTTACCGTCATCCCCAACGCAAATACAGGCAAAGATGTAATGAGATACCTCAAAGAAAATAAAATAGTGGCAATCCTCGGGGACCAGAGAGAAAAGCGGTCAAGAGGTGTCTTTGTGGAATTCTTCGGCGAAAAAGCCCCTACATCCAAAGGCATAGCGATGATCGGAATGAAAACGCGCACTCCAGTCGTTCCTTTCTATTTCAGAAGAGATGGGTTTCTCCGGTATACGATCGTATGCTCGCCTGCTATAGAAATGGAACGGAAAGGCAACATAGAAGACCTGATATACAAAAATACAAGGAAAATTAATGCATTTCTTGAGAACCTTCTCCGGGAGAGGCCGGAAGACTGGTTTTGGCTTCACCGACGTTGGGCCAGAAAAAAATGATATACCCTTCCATAAACAAAATTTCCTCCCTGTCCATCCCCTTTTGAGTAACGGTGCATATAATACCTCACTTAAGAAGGGAAAAACTAGAGATTTTGTCCAATCGGAACCGAAAGTCATCCTAAGAAGCTGCGGTTGTGACATTCATGATCTTCACACAGCTGTCTGTATTAGCTGCAGCATCTAGACACGTTCATCCCTGCAGAGTTTCATGTGGATATACCTAGGTGCAATTGGAAGAAGGCAGACAGAACATCAAAGTTTGCATACGACGAAGAGCTTAAGCCCAAGAGTTTTCCGAAACACGGATAACGGCATCCGTGATGCTATCTGCCTGAACATTACTGACCAACCGGAGTTACCATTATGGCAGCCATAAAGAACACCTCAATGCACTTCTAATGGCGTACAATCTGGCAATCGTTTGAAAAGCTTATAAGGAAAATCTCCTTATGTGATTTCATCAGAGATATATGGACGTTTGAGCCTAGAAGGTTTACAGGTAACCCAAACCACTTTAATGTGGGGGTAAACACCTAACCACCAGCGATGAATAACTGTTTTTAAAGCTGGCGATTGCTTCTACGGTTGTTGTAGAGTAAACGTTCAATGAACCATCCCAGCCTTGAGGTAAACTTTTTCGTTTTTGCCTTTTTTTCTACTTCTAGAATGATGTCAAATCCGGAAAGCCTCTGATAGGCCCTTAAGAAGAGCATCCGTTCTCTCATGGTGAAGGTGATGATTCCGTCTTTCTCCATCTTCTCGGCATACCTGTTCAGGCGGAAAATCATGTTTGTCACTTCCTTTTTTGTCACGTTTCCTCTACTGCTCCTGTCGAAGTCGAGGAACTTCATCTCCTTATCATCTCTCGCGATAAGTACATTGTTAAGATGAAGGTCGGGGTGATAGATCCCAAGGACCTCAAGTTGTCTGATATGCTCCGCCAATTTCCTGATTTTTCTGTATCTCGCCATCCTGCCCGACTCGGCGAGAAACTTGAGCAGGTCGGTAGCCTCTTCCTCGAAAACGGTGATAAAATAGAGGCGTTTTGTGAGTATCCGGTCCTCAACGATGACCGCGAAAGGGTCAACGACGGGAAAACCCATCTCACGAAGATAAGATGTTATCTCCATTTCCTTGAGCGCCCTCAGGCCGGAAAGGAACATCTTCCCAGTCACGGCCCTGAGCACTCCGCCGTGGACATATTTCCTGCAAGCAAGGGTCACTGTCCCGGCATCCAGAATCATGATCCCCCCCCTGCCTTTCCCTCTTATGGTCAGGGCAGAGTCCAGTTGCCGGGTGAGCAGAGCCGGGTCCATACTTTCCCCAGCGAAGTAGACAGAAAATGGTCCATGGACGGTTTTTACAGACTTTGTCATAACGATCGTATATGACTCTAAACGATATTCACAATTTTTCCAAGATCTTATTTACCGTGAACTGGCTTCTTCTGCAAATTATTGTCTTGTCTGTCGAGAATATGGTAAAGGTAAGACAACGTGCCAAGAGAATATCATACTGTTGTCGAACCCGTGACAAACCTCAAAAAAGTCCCGCGGGAAAGAGTTCCTTCCTATGCTAAGGACGATCTCCTTTTTTCCCAACTCCTCTTCGGTGAAAAAGTCCTAGTCCGTGACGAACATAACGGATGGGCTCTTGTGGAGGCAGTAGAACAGCAGATGTTCCAGATGCACGAACAGTGGGAAGGTTATTCTGGTTGGGTTCAAAAAGAGTCGATCAAGCCATGTGGGGCGAGGCAGACGGAAACCGGAGCAACGGTGAAGACCAGAACAGCTCTTGTCTATAGTATGCCTGATTGCAACAGCGCCACTCTATTCAATCTTTCCATAGGAACGAGAATAGACGCCTGTCAAACATCAGCTGAAATCGAAAGGTTTTACCCGGTCTGCCTGGCAGGAGGAGGAACCGGTTGGATTGATAAAGAGAAGCTGCGCATGACAGACCAAGAGGCGGCGTGGTGGCAAGACAGGGAGGATGTCCTTGCTACCGCGCTTTTTTTCATGAGAGTACCTTATCTCTGGGGGGGGAGGAGTATGCATATGCCCGACCTGCAGGCAACGGCTACCGGGGTCGACTGCTCTGGCCTCGTTAATATTGTCTTCCGGGTCCACGGTATTGATCTTCCAAGAGATGCCCATGAGCAGTGGATGAAGGCGACCCCTGTGTCCGCGGACAATTTGAGGCCATGCGATCTTATCTTTGTGGCTAACGGCGAAAACACAGTGACTCATGTTATGTTATTCGTCGGCGGGGAGAGTTTTATCGAAGCCCGTGAGACTGGAGCCAACGTGACTATGGGTACCTTCAAGGAAAGATTCGGCAAGAACCTAGCCGCCTTTTGCGGAGAAGGACCAAAGATATACATCGGCGACCATGTGGTCTTGTTCGGAAAGGTGCTGCCATAGCAGATGACCGAATAAAAAACATCCGTCTCCATGAGGTTACGCGGTCCCTCAGGATGCGATTCGCCACCTCACTCGGTTCAAAGGACGTCCTGAAAAGCATCGTCGTGCGTGTGACTCTTCACGACGGCTCGTTTGGACTCGGGGAGTGCCCCACCAGCTTGGCATTCGCAAATGAGACCATACCCGTCATATGGACACGTCTCACAGAGTGGACACCCAGGTTTGTCGGAACATCTGCGGGAGAGTGGAAAGAGAGGATAGCACAACTCAGGCGAGACAACCAAGCCTATCCCATGGCCATTTCCGGCCTTGAAATTGCACTTTTCCGGGCATGGTTAACAGCAACGGGGCTTTCGGAGCATTCTTACTGGGGAGGAAAGTCAAAAAAAATAGAGACCGACATCACCATTCCCTTCATTCCTGGCAATCCGGCTCTTTTCCGCTGGATCGACTATGCCGCAAAAAAAAGATTTACGATTTATAAGATCAAGGTGAGCGGGGACCTGACAGAGGACAAGAGATTTATCTCAATCCTCTGGCGCACGCTCGAAGAAAAGACTCCAGACTTTACCGTCCGTCTCGACGGCAACCAGGGTTACACGTCGCATTCGTTTCTGCGCATGGTCGATTATCTTCAAAAAAAGGCTTACAAGCTAGAGCTTTTCGAACAACCTCTTCCCAAAGGCGACTACCGCGGACTGGCAGAGATCAAGAAGCACTCTCCCATACCGGTGGTCCTTGATGAGACTGTGGAAACCGAGGAACAGATGAAAAAAGCTGTAGACATGGACCTCTGTCACGGGGTCAATATAAAGATCGCCAAGAGCGGCATTCAGGAGTCGTACAATATCATGCGCATTGCCCGGGAATCAGGCCTTAAACTGATGATCGGATGTATGACGGAGACAATGGTCGGCCTATCGGCCGGCATCTGTCTTGCCGCCGGGTCGGACGCATTCGATTACATTGACCTGGATGGAATACATTTCCTCCATCACCGGAACAGGTACGGTGCCTTAGAAATCCAAGGCCCCATGTTCGTTATTGGCTGAAGATCATGCAGGTCGAGGGCCCCTGTGGCCGGTCGCCTTCTTTTTTTCACCAAATCCCCCATGAACAACATGCGCTTTATATTCAGTTGAGAGAATTACCCGGGTTCTAATCAGTGTCACCACTGTAGGCCAGCTTGCCTGTTAAGAGTGCTACGGAATGCAATTTCAGTTCTTGGTCGTCTTTGACTCACTTACAAAATAATACCGCCCATACCAGGCATATCAATTGGTGAACGCTATCATATATTTAAGCAAGCTCTATCTGAATTTATTATGTATTACTTATCAATCAATTGGGTACAGCCGAAACGGGAGGGGAAGGATGGATAGAATTGATAGGATATAAGGGTGCATCAAAGAGATTCCCGGCCTTAGCTATTACAGAGCGCAGAACGAATAACGAAGAGCATGGAGTCAGAGAAAAAACAGAAACGAGACCATGCGTTTTTTCACCTGTCGGAGCGCTGAGGGCGAAGCACAACTATTCCCGGCTTGGCCGCCATGTAAGATCTGAAATCTTGGTCGACCACTTTTCTCTTCTCGTCAGCGGACGATGCGTGTCTCAGGGAAGCGCCATTCTTTCCACGTATGAATATTCCTACATGAGAGACATCCAGCCCGGTCGTCATGGAGTAGACCCCAACATAATCCCCTGTCTCCAACCTCCCCTCTATTGAATGATCGATAAGCGAAGACGGAATATAGTGCACATCCTTCTTTTTCGCAATGAGACCTGGAAGGAATAAGGCGCCATCCTCTTTCTGATTGAAAAATTTTGCCATGTGCCGCGAAGCAGTCTGTCCTATCTTGTCCGTGACATCACAGACAAGGGAGCTGTTGGATTCAATCCAGTCTAAAAAGAAATGATTCCTTCCCTCGTACGCAACGAGACCCCCTCTGTATCTCACCTTCGCCAGATTTGTCTTGAATTCGGAATAGGAAACGGAGATACGCATCGCCTCGACATAGTCGATGAAGGTGAAGCAGTCCACCTCTTCCAAGTCAATCACGAATGTTTCGATAGTATCGCTGCCACCGACGAGCGTGAACCCGCAGTATGGAATACCGAGAAATTCCCTTGAAATCAACTCTATCCTGGGACCTGGATCGGGTATCAGGGAGGCCCGGCGGATAAGCTGGTCAAGACTCTCCTCAGACCATTTTCCAAGACGTATGAGCACTTCTTTCATGACTTGATTATATCATTCCGGAGAGACCCGTCTCCACATTCTTTTTTCTTTCTCATTTTTCTGGTATCATTCAGAGAAGATGAAAGTCATTGACATCCATATCCACGGCGGCGGCGGTTATGATACACAGACAGTCGACCCCGGAGACCTGCTCCGAATAGCAGAGATTCAGGCCTCCCGCGGTGTCTCTGCCATTATCCCTACCATATATCCCGCCAAGATAAACAAAATGAGGACCCATATAGAGGCAGTAAAAAAGGCCATGGAAATCCAAGCCCGTGAAGAAAGCCACGGGTCCAAGATACTCGGAGTTAACCTTGAGGGACCGTTTCTAAACCCGTCTTTTCCGGGGGCACTAGATCCGCAAGTTTTCCTTCCGCCTGCGGAGCGCCATTACCGAGAGATTACCGAAGGTTTCGAAAATATTATCAAGGTAGTCACCATTTCCCCGGAACTGAAGGGTGCACTAGCACTAACAAGACTCTTGTCTGACCGGGGCGTGGCGGTAAGCCTGGGCCACACAAACGCCACATTCAGTGAGGCCGAGAGGGCTTACCAGCAGGGGGCCCATTGTATCACACATCTTTTCAACGCCATGCGGCCTTATCACCACAGGGAACCGGGGATTGCCGGTTTCGGTCTCCTCAATCCCCACATATATGTGGAACTGATCGGTGATCAATTTCATCTTCATCCAAGGACTTTAGATCTTGTATTCAGGGTAAAGAATCCCTCTAAGATCATAATCGTGTCGGACTCTGTGAAAGAAACCCCGGACCATGAGAGTCCGACCACGGCAAACCTGGAAAACGGGACTGGCAAACTCATGGGTGGAGCCATTGACGTGGTAACGGCGGCAACGAAACTCATCAAGGCAGGTTTTAACAGGGAATTGATCCTGCCATGCATCAGTTTCAACCCAGAAAGATATCTATCCTCCTGATGCACCGAGAAGCAAGGGGGTAATTGGAGTATCCGCTCGTTTCCAACATATTTGTTTAGTAATTGAAATACTTCTTTATTCGTTAAGGATATACTGCCTCTTAATTTGTGGGATAGCTTTACCAGGAAAACTCATGTGGACTTCTGCTATGTGCCTCGTCAAGAATTTCGCGGTGTTACTCCGGATGGATTTCTTCGTGACCTTTATTCATCCATGGGGTACTCCACCTTCAGGCTGATCGTATTAGAGCAGGATAGCCTCATCTTCGAGAACACTGTAGAGGCCCTCGGTGGCTGCTTCGTTGCAGTCCGCTTTCTCCTTCTTTAGTCCTTAAGTTCAGTCGTTCTCCCCGTTTTGCCCTCTAACTACCAGCCACCAGGATATATTCAAGCGAGGTACATCCTTCAGGGGACGCCTTCATGCCGCTTATCCCGCTCGCCCCTATGGGCGGAATGGGATTGTTGAGCCATTCATATTTGAGCAGCTATCTCCGTAGTCAGACACAAAAGCGATACGCATTGCCAAAATTGGCATTTCGCGCCGCGTTAAATACGATCTGTAACATCAGCTTCCCCGGGTTCTCCAAAAATGATAGTCTTTCTCCGAGAAGACGAGATATTTCTTTGCCCTTTTTGTTATTGTATCCATCTTTCAGACAGGAGAACCAAGGTATGACCTAAATCGTTAAAGGGCGGTCAAAGTATTGGCCGGAAAGGCTGGCCAGTATCTTGAAGGGATTGTGGCTGCCCTCATACATCCATGTCTGCTAAATATTTTGGAAAGCATCATTGTCGAGGGATACCAGCTCCACCAAAAATTATCCGCAATTTCGCTTAGTTCGGCCAGTAGCCCGAAGACAGTGCACAACGCCCTTCTCATTAATCGTAACTCCCCAAAGGCGCTGTGGCACTATTTTCAGAAACAATATCCCCAATCAAAAACAGGTGTTCGGGTTTAGGACTTAGTATCGGTCGAACGGAGAGGATCACGCTTTGTTGTAAATCTTCATGGCCTCCTCAATGCTTGCATCTTCGACCGTGATCGCGTACACGGCATTGCACATCCGGACTGCCTCCGCCAGCGATTTCTGATGGATGTTTCTCCCCGTGGCATTTCCCGCTGCTCCGCTCACGTGGATTTGGTCGTAGAGTTGCCCCAGGAACTTATCGACCGATTCGCTTCCACCGCCTGCGCAAACCACTTTGGTGCGGCCCGCAGCAAGTATGGCTTCCTTGAAGACCTCCTTGGACTCGGCCCCTTCCTTCTTTGGGTAGTTGACCTTCACGAAATCCGTTCCAAGACATGCGGCGGCTCCTGCTGCCCCTGCAATCAGGTGAGGATCTTTCTCATCTTTTACGGCTTTGCCTCGTGGATACACCCAGAGAACGGTTATGAGGCCGTTCAGATGAGCATCGTAGACCAGTTGAGCAGCCTGGAGGAGCATATCGGCCTCGTATTCACTGCCAAGATACACCGTGTACCCTATACCAAGGATGTTGAGTCCGCTATTATCCTTAAATTCCATTATCTGGTCGACATCAAACCACTGAAGGCTCACCGGGTCGTCCTGCGCCGTGCCCACCAAGTGGGTCTTGGAGTTGATTTTGACCAGATACGGCACATCGGGATAGTCCATCCCGTATCTCGCTATGAGTCCAAGCTGGGCGGCGAATACACCGATCTTAGACTGGGAGGCAATCCTGAACAAATGGTCGGGGACATTGTCATCGGCGTGAATCCCTTTACTATAGAAATCATCATTCAAATGCTCAAGTTTCTGGTCTCCGGCGAAAAGCATTAACCTCCCGCTTGACCTCGTTATTGCCATATAATTGTCAATATAGGTATCGCGCATTACCCTCGGCACATCCAACGGAACGATCACGTCATCTCTCGTAATGACTGGCATACTGTCTCCCTCCCTTTATGATTTTATGCTACAAATTTTACGCGAAGATAAGCGCATATGCAAGACTAAGCCCAAACTTTTCACAGGAAAACTGAAACTAGTGCATGCCTCTGCTGTATATAACGGTACGCCCGAAGTCATTTTTGGCTCCTTCTCCCGCTGCCGCCACTACGTTCACCACATCTCCAGCCGCAAATTTAGTATCTCGATATCATGATAGCATCATGGAGAGGAGTATTGATGCTTAAAAAACTCCCGCAAACCTCCGTATTAATCTAAGTAATCGAATTTCTCTTTTATCTTTTTTAAACATTCACAGATATCGAATAAATAAGGCTGTATATTGGAATACATATTTGGTAGTATTTGATAGGTCATGTTGGGGGAAGACAATATTACCAGTCAGCCTTTAGATGTCGCCTTAAAGATCATCAATACTCTCTTTGAAGGTATTAATGATGTAGGCATAAATCTTGTATCTAATGACTATACTGTTGTCTGGACCAATAATGCGATGTCCGCAGGTGTTAAGAAGCCGGTAAGCGAAATGATCGGAAAGCCCTGTTACGAGGCATTCCGACACAGAAATAGTCCCTGTCCTACTTGTTTACTCAAGACAGTTTCTGAGACAAAGGAGCCATTGATAGCAGAAAGATGGTTAGATTTACCTAATCAGAAACGTCAGTATGCAGAGGTAAGACTGTATCCTATTCTTGACAGTCACGAATCCGTTCAATATATTTTTGAGATGCTTACGTTTATCACCAACAAGAAAAAGGGTGAAAAAGAAAGAACACGATATATTCAGGTACTCGAAAGAACGCTCCGAGAATCAAGGATACAGAATTCCGAGACGAACCTAAAACAAGGCAATTCTAATAGCGAACAGCTAACACCCCGAGAGAGAGAAATCCTTTGTCTCATCGGAAGAGGTTTTTCAAATAAACAGATAGGGCTTTCTCTTAATATCAGCATAGAAACTGTAAAGACTCACATCAAAAGCATATTCTGGAAAATAGATGTTGTCCATAGGGCAGAAGCAGCCACCTGGGCGGCAACCCACGGCATTCTTTAAATCGATAGGTTATCACCATACAGTCAGAGGGATTTATGGGAGTACAAAGAATGGCACATACGCGAGATGAAGCGTCCGGCTTGAGAGGAGCACTTTCAGTCTTTCACTATCCTGTTCTGTATGCCAGTTCCTCCTTAAGCTTGAGACGGTCAAGATTTGCCCGTGGAACGTTTCTTATTCCTCAATCCAATCTACACACACACAGCATGTTTTAGATCGTCCCAGTAAGCCATGAGCAGATCAAGATAAGAAACTTACTTATTATATTAGGACAGCATAGTATTCTAAGAAGAAAGACATAAATCTCATGACGGGCGGCGGCATTATTCTGCTCGGCTAATACTTGCGCCATTTACCCATATATTCGGTTTTGTGACCTTGCAGCAATCCATTCCGCAAAGTCAATCTTGCCTATACGGTGATAAACAATTTCAACCTTTTGTCGGCGGTCGCCCCGCGTTTGTTCCGTCTCATGGATAATAACTTTGTCAAATAAAATACTCCTGGTCAATCTTCGTCATGTTGGCCGTTGCGGCCGTTTATATGTCCGGTGTCAATAACCCGATAGTCTCTACGTTTGTTAAGCCAGATGAACACAACTACCGGCATGTGATGGAAATTGAAACTGTAAAGGACCTAAAAAATATCCTTCTTCGTGACCTGCTTATTTCGTTGAAGGTTTTACAACAAGACCTGCAGCATCATGTTCACAGTAGAATAGCGGGCTATAGAATCATCAGCCGCATGATATTCCTGGTATGAGGGTTAGCGGAAAATAACATAGAAAAACAAGGTTGTCTTTGTTTAACTTCCTCGCTTTTCTATCCCATCCCATCTGTCAGTCGTTATTTTAGTGTTTGTTAGGTGCTTCCTTATATGTACTGTCCATTCTCGCAAGAATTTAAACAAATACCTCACATGAGTGATTGTTTTATGGACTTTCTCTGGGTATAAGAAACACAGAATAAGAGAAGCATTAGGATGGAGACAGAAAACATAAAAAATTGGAGGCGTCATATGCTCAATGAACATCTGCTCAAACAGTTTCGCGGAATTGTGGGTCCAGAAAAGATACTTTCTGAAAGAGAAGACTTAAAGGCCTATTCCTATTATGCTACAACCAATTGGATACGCGAGCCTGATTTGGTAATATTTGCAGACAAGGCGGATGAAATAGCAGAGATAATGAGGATCGCCAATGCCAATAAAATACCGGTTACACCGCGAGGCGGAGGTTCATGCTTAAGCGGAGGTCCAGTACCCATCCAAGGCGGCATCGTTCTTTGCACCTCAAAAATGAACAAAATCCTTGAGATCGACAAACAGGGAATGACGGCCACGGTGGAACCAGGCGTTGTACTTTTTGATCTCAATGCCCAGAGAACCTTTTCTTCCCTCCTGATCCCCAAAGCTTTCTTAGTGCAACGATGGGTGGGGTAATCGCGGAGAACGCGGGAGGACCAGCTTGTGTAAAGTACGGAGTGACAAAACAATATGTACTTGGACTGGATATAGTGCTCCCAACGGGAGAGATGATCACTTTAGGCGGGAAAACGTTAAAAAGCGTGGTAGGTTATGACCTGCTTCATTTATTCATCAGTTCAGAAGGTACGCTTGGCGTAATAACAAAGGCAATCGTAAAGATAGCCTTGTTGCCAGCAGACAGAAAGACAATTCTTGCCGTGTACAATGATGTCGCCACAGCCGGGGAAAACGTTTACCGTGTACTTGAAAATGGAGTAATACCGAGCAAAATTGAACTCATCGACAATTGGGTAATTAATCGATTTGAAGATATGATGCACATAGGTTTGCCCCGTGATGCGGATGCAGTCCTTCTCTTTGAGGTTGATGGAGCACCGGAAGCAGTTGCAATGGAAACTGAAACAATTATACGTATAGCGACGCAATACGGGGCAAGAGACGTCAGGGCGGCAAAAGATATGGATGAAGCCAATAAGTACTGGGCTGGCAGGCGGGCGGGTTTTGCTGCTGTTTTCGGTGCGGCTGCAACAGTAATGGCTGAAGACGTGACAGTGCCTAGGGGGCAAATTCCTGCACTAATAAGCAAATGTAAAGAGTTAGCAAAAAAACACCAGGTGGAAATCGTAATCTTGGGACATGCAGGAGACGGCAATTTACATCCTTCTATCCTTACTGACATAAATAATAAGCAACATTATGATCGGGCCGCTGCCGCTATGGACGAGATATTTGAAATGGCCATAACCTTAGGCGGCGTTATTTCAGGAGAACATGGGATAGGTCTCGAAAAGGCTAAAGCCTTTAATAAGAGCGTCGACCCAATTGCAGTTAATATGATGAAGCAAATCAAATCACTCATCGACCCAAACAATATAATGAACCCGGGCAAGATTTGGTCGTGAATTTAAGCATTGCGAGGTGACGTAAGAAAACCGGAATCAGCCGGAATTGAATTGCTTCAATAAAAAGAGGCAGACGAGAAGAGGGATCGTAAACAGGCATCACTGGATCGCTTGGGATATATTATTGTTTAATCTTTACGGGTCTAATTCCCTGCCCCTTAGGGCGTCCTAATAGTCAGCCGTAAACCCCGCCGGGATACCCCGCCGCTTGCGGCGGAGAGGTTCATTTGTGATCTTATGTATGCTTTGATGGTAATGCCTCTAAGATATATACGCCATTAAAGGAACTATATATCAGGAGGGGTCTTTAGCAATGGCAATTCTATATACACGGCCTGCTTATGGCAGATTGCCGGACCGACTTCCCTTGGCAGGAGGTGCTTTGGCTTCGGACACCACGTTCTACGATAGGTCTGACGGCCTTATCAGATTCAGAAAAACGAAAGACCCCTTATCAGAGACGGAGGCTGTTGATTGCACCATGGAAGGTATGACGGTCTCTGTCTCCAAGACAGGTCGGGTGTATCTTCTGAGACAAACTGTCGCGCAATTTGAAAAGACAACAAATTAAGGAAGTGAAGAAAACTCTCTAGACTTCTGTCTGCCGGTTAAGAAACTTTCAAAATCAGGCCCGAATTGGTGTATAATATTGCAACGGTTGCGAATCCTTTCCGGTCCGCACATCTAGCCAGGGAAATATCTCTCATAAGAGCGGGAATACAATTGATTCCGCGCCGGACGCCTGAATCGGCAAACCGTTCATAGCAGACCTGTGCTGCTTGCTAGGAGGAACATTGAAATCAATTGAAGAGATAAACGAAAAAATAAAAACCGGCAAGGTGGTAGTAGTCACAGCCGAAGAGATGATTGAAATTGCAAAAGATAAGGGTGTCAAGAAGGCATCCGAGTACGTGGATGTCGTGACCACTGGCACTTTCGGCCCCATGTGCTCAAGCGGGATGTTCCTGAGCGTAGGCCATTCCAAACCGAGGATTAAGATTGGAGGAGGAAGATGTTATCTAAATGACGTCCCGGCGTACTGCGGACTCGCCGCAGCAGACGTATATATCGGTGCCACAGCAACACCCGATGATGACCCCCGCAATACAGTATATCCCGGAGCATTCAAGTATGGCGGCGGACATGTTATAGAGGAATTTGTAAGCGGGAAAGATATAAAACTCGTGGCAACCGCATATGGCACGGATTGCTATCCGCGTAAAAAAATAGAGACCTATATCAACAAAAACAACACCAACGAGGCTTATCTGTACAACCCGAGAAATGACTATCAGAATTACAATGTGGCCGTCAATCTCACCTCAAGGATCATTCACACATACATGGGCACCCTGAAGCCCAACATGGGAAGTGCAAACTATTCGAGCGCCGGGCAGCTCTCCCCTCTGCTGAAAGACCCGAACTACCGGACCATAGGCATCGGGACGAGGATTTTTCTCGGAGGCGGAACAGGCTACGTTGCGTGGCATGGGACGCAGCATAATCCTGACGTCCCTCGAAACCCCAACGGCATACCAAGAGCCGGTGCCGGGACACTCGCAACTATCGGTGACGCAAAACAGATGAGCGGGGAGTTCCTCAAGGGGGCAAGCTTCATCGGCTACGGGGCCACAATGTTTGTGGGTATTGGCGTCCCCATACCGATACTTGATGAGGAAATGGCCTATCTCACCTCGAGAGGTGACGAGGAGTACTGGGCACAGGTGGTGGACTACGGCAATGATTATCCACAAAGGGAGCCGCGAAGCCTTGGAGAAGTTAGCTATGCTGAATTGAAGACAGGCAAGATAAGCTTCAATGGCAAGGAGATACCATCCTTTCCCATTTCAAGTTATTCCAAGGCCGTACAGATAGCCACTATCCTGAAAGGATGGGTGACAGAGGGAAAATTCCTCCTCACCATCCCGGTAGCGCCTCTTCCCGGCGTGGACGCCGGCATCAAGATGAACACCCTTGATGAGAGACCTTCCGGGGCAACGTAGCCACGGGATTCAGGACCAGAGCACTATATGAACAGAAAAGCAATATCCCTCATATCAGGGGGGCTCGACAGCATACTTGCCACGAAACTCGTTATGGAACAAGGTGTGGAGGTGGTAGGCTTCCATTTCACGTCGCCCTTCAGCAGCAGAAAAGATAAAGAAGGGGGCGCACGGGCAATAAAAACAGCCTCTGAGCTCGGCATAGACCTCATCACCCGCCACAAGGAAAATGACTACCTTGAAGTATTGAAGAACCCAAAGCACGGTTACGGTAAGAACATGAACCCCTGTATTGATTGCAGGATATATATGTTGAAAATTACCACAACCCTCATGGAGGAGACAGGCGCCTCCTTTGTGGTAACCGGGGAAGTCCTCGGCCAGCGACCCATGTCCCAACGGAGAGAGACCATCCGCCTGATCGAGAAGGAAAGCGGGCTTGAGGGCCTTATTGTGAGACCTCTTTCCGCCATGCGTTTTACACCAACCATCCCGGAGTTGGAAGGTCTGCTGGACAGAGACAAGCTCCTTGGCATAACAGGTCGGTCGAGAAATACCCAATACAACCTCGCCCGCAAATACAACCTCCAAGAGTTCAGTAAACCCGGCGGAGGATGCCTTCTCACTGATCCGATATTTTCGGTAAAACTAAAAGAGCTTTTTCGAGAAGAAAAAGATTTTACCCTCCGGGACATTGACCTTCTGAGCATCGGCCGCCACTTCAGACTAATGGAAGGGACGAAACTCATCGTGGGAAGAGACAAAGAGGAAAACGAGAAGCTCCGAAATTTGTGTTCGTCACCATACATATTCTTTTCTCCTGTCGATTTTAGGGGCCCCGAGGCGATCTTGAAAGGCCCACTCAATGACGAGATCATAAAAATGGTCGGCAATATTATTGCATTTTACGGAAAAAATACGTCCCCTGCCTTTTCCGTACAATCCGACAACGGCACGATAGAGACACATATAGTAGAAAAGACGGGGGAAAATTACGAAAGGTTCCGGATTCAAGAAAGAGGGTCAATATGAGAGTATTTAAGGATTTTTATGCCTATCCGTGGGTATCCTACAGAGAGAACAACTGCAATACCGTGTTTATCGACGGAGAGGTGCCCCTTATTATAGACCCCGGCCACACTCATCTGTTTGACCAGGTGGCTCAAGGCATGGCCAGGGACGGCAAATCGGTGGATGCCGTAAAAATGGTGTTCTGCACTCATGGCCACCCCGATCACATAGAGGCGATGGATCAGTTCGACGAAAGCGTCATAAAGGGGATAAGCAAAGAGGAATGCGACTACCTCACGAACGGATACAGGGAGCTTTTTCTTGCGACCGGTTGTCAGTCTCCTGCGCAGTCTTTCAAGGTGTTCCTCAGGGAGGGGAGGATACGAATCGGAGATAAGACATTCAAAGTTTTCTTGACGCCAGGCCATGCACCGGGGGCAATCTGCCTGTACTGGGAAGAGAAAAAAGTTCTTATCTCCGGAGATACGGTATTTTATATGGGAGTCGGTAGGACCGATCTCTACGGCGGAGACACGGCCCTGCTCGGTGAAAGCATCCGTCGCCTGTCCCAGCTTGACGTGGAATATCTCATCCCGGGTCACGGAGAGATGGTACAGGGAAAGGTGACAATAGAGAAGAACTTCAAGACTATACTTGACGATTACTTTCAATCCTCGCCCTTTGGACGGGATGAGCGAACCCTGTAATAGGCTTGTGCATATTTCAGGAATTTATGGTACAATATTGCGATGGCAGAGGGGGTGATTCCTCGCCTGTCTCAAATAACACGGAAAAGTGGATATTGACGAAGCATCATGTCCTCATCCCAACAATTCTGTGCCCACAGGACCCGGTAGATCGTTCATACAAGATATATGGAAGATCCAGGGTACAGGGAAAAGAGGAGGAAACGATTTGAGAATACCTGACGAGTATCTATGTGACTTGTGCGGTTATATGTTTCTGGACGGGGAAGTGCCGAGCAATTTCTGTCCGAATTGCGGCAGCAGTATGGTCACAAAAGAGCTGACCTATGATGAATTCCTTGACGACGAGGCATTTATCAGCATTCTCAACTATCATACGACCAGGGGAGGTCTTTAGTTGGCCTCTGAAACAGCAACATGGAGCATGTTTAAATTTTAAAACAGGGTTAAAGAATCCTTTTGAATTTCTAAAACCAGGGGTCATTGATCAGTCTACGACTATGTGATATTTCATCCCATACCGGTCCAGGGAAGGTTGAATTGTTGCCTTGGCCCTTCCCGGCAATGGGCTTCGCAATGCGTTCTTACGGTTAATTTCGCTATGAGGAAACTCGAAACCGGAATTTATGGCCTTCGTCGAATAAAACAGTAAAAATAGCGTTTCAATGTCATCGGCCCAAAGAAAAATCCACTTATTGAATATCTGAATTTTGCCCATGAAGGGAGGTATGGTTTCCCCGCGCGAAGAGATTCTGGTTAGGAGATCGGCATGATCCACCGCCTCCATGCCATTACTGATTAGACAGTAAAACAGATACTCCAGTTCACGGGGGCACCCGTGGCCGAAAGGCCAATACCCTTAAAACAGATCCTCCCGCCGGAGTCTTCAGGCGACTCCCTTGATCAATTCCCGAAAGAAAGCCTTACAGACGTGGAACTCTTCATTCGCCTCTATGTGCTTCGCGCCTATATTCGGTGAGCACACGAGAAACCTCCTGTCCATACCGACTCTAAAGAAAAACTCGAACCATTCCACCCGCACTTTCTTCAGAAACCAAGGCGCACGCTCACTTCCAAGTATTATTCTTGCTTTCCGGGAATGCCGTAAAATATATTGCAAAAATAGTCCGCTAATTCGTGCTTCCCTACAATAAAGACTTCCGCAAGGGAACCAAGAATATGGAGGTTTTCACATCAATCCCTATTTTATCGCAAAGTTGAACCAATTTTTCATCGTTTCCGTATCTGCCAGGAGATAACCCCACCACGCATGTTATACTTACAAATAATGCATGGTTCTAGAGGTATCAAAAACCATCAGGGAGACCTGTCCGCCAGTCTTGTAGGAAGTGTGGCCGACTTATCGAGCCTGTCTAAATCTTCCAGTTTATCCTCGAACTCCCGCATCTTTTCGTAGTGTTCCGAAGAATATGTTTCCAGTTCCTGGAAAGCGAGATCAATCTCTCTTTTTTTGTTATGGATGGACATTGACGTCTGGGCGATCAGCTTGCCATCATTATTCTCCGACGCCCTGATGAGAATTGCATTCTCTTCTTCCATTTGTTTCTCGAGAGCGATGATCCTTCCTTCCAAACGGGTGATATGCTCATTGAGAGGAGTAAGCGCCCTGGACCGATTTGCTATAATATCAGCCTTGAGACGTTTAAACTCTTTCCGGTCAAGCGCCCTTTCCCTGCCAGGCTTTCCCTCGCCCCGGTCCTTGCGATTAAGATCCTCGCTCTCCCATCCTACCCGATCCAGAAAGTCCTGGTAAGAACCGTCAAAAAGGGTGACGGTTCCCCTGTCAAAGACAATAAGTTTTGTGGCCAGTATCTGGAGGATCATCTCGCTGTGAGTCGCTATAAGGACAGCGCCCTTGAATGTCTCAAGGGCCTCGACCAGCGAGTCTATGGATTCCATATCAAGGTGGTTGGTCGGCTCGTCAAGAAGCAGAAGATTCGCGGAACTCGCGAGTATTTTGCCTAACATCACCCTGCTCCTCTCACCGCCCGAGAGAACGCCAACCTTCTTAAGGGCTCTATCTCCATCAAACATCATTGCACCACAGATGTTACGGACCGTATTGTAACCTCCATCGTGGAATACTGACCCTATCTCTTCTTCGACCGTGTTCTCAGGATTGAGGCGGTCGATATTTGTCTGGCCGAAGTAACCTACCTCCACGTGGTCGTGTCGGACTATAGAACCGGACAACGGGCCAAGTTCTCCGGCTAACAGCCTGAGAAGTGTCGTTTTTCCTTTGCCGTTCTTACCTATTATGCCAATTCTATCTTTCTTGCCGATGGAAAAGGTAAGACCGCTGATAAGGGGAATTCTTGAAGGGGTGAATGAAAATGAAAGCTCCCTCCCCTCCAGAAGCCATTTGCCGTGGAAGGGGGCTGAACTGAATTCAAACTCCAGATTCCTCTCCCCGGTCATCTTCTGGAGCTTCTCTTTTTTCTCAAGGGCTTTGATCCTGGACTGGACGGCTCGAGCCTTCGTAGCCTGCGCCCTGAACTTGTTCACGAACTGCTCTATTTCCTTCCTCTTCTTTTCATCATTTATCCTGGTCTGCTCGTATACTTCTTCTTCCTGCAGAATCTGCTGGTAGAGTTTATGGGTCGAGCCTTCCATCTTCCTAAATGATGTGCGGTGAATCGCCATAGTATGGGTCGTCACGCTATCCATAAAATCACGGTCATGAGTAATAAGGATAAATTCTCGCTTCCATCCCCTGAGGAACCTGGTGAGCCAGCGAACCGAGAGTATGTCGAGATAGTTTGTCGGCTCGTCAAGAAGGAGCATGCGCGGCTCTGATATGAGAAGCCGTGCAAGATTAAGTCTTATCTGGTATCCTCCAGACAGTTCCTCTGGCCTTCGAGAAAAATCAACCAAAGAAAATCCGAGGCCGGAAAGGATTTCTTTCGCGATGTAAGTTCGGTCAACGCCGTCATCGTCAGTTTTCAGACCGATGCAGGCTTCTTTTAATACGGTATCGTGTCTGAAGGAAATGTGCTGGGAAAGAAAACCGATGGGGTAGTTTTTTGGAACGTGAATGGCCCCGCCATCTGGTTCCTCTTCCTTGAGGATCAGTCGGAACAGGGTGGTCTTGCCGCTTCCGTTTCGCCCCACCAGCCCGACCCGTTCCCCTGCACCGACGGCAAACGACGAGTTCTCAAAGAGCGTCTGCAAGCCGTATGCTTTGGTCAGTCCTGTTACTGTTATCATCCTATAAATAATCCGTTTTTGTCAGGGGAATTAATCGGTAATTCCTGATATTTTAGCGCAGTAGTCCGGTAGTGTCAAATTGGAAGGAGGAATGTTGTGTAATATTGAAATAGTTAGGATATAAACCATCAGGATAACGCCTAAGAGACAGCGCTCCATGGAAATAAGCAGAGACCGGGTAGTTCTGGCTCTCGGCGAAAAAAGCACGGACGGATATGTGCATTCAGAGCCGTCACTACAAGGTAGATGCTGTCGTCAGAGACTCCAGACGTACCCCATTGGCAAGGCATATGGTGGCTACCCGTCTCCTCATTCAATCTGTGATGGTATCCTATATCACACTCGAGGCATATTTTTCAGAGCGAGGTATTGATCTGTCTCGGGCTTTGGACACATCTTGAATATATGGTGCCTCACAAGACCTGGAATGGTACCACCTATCGAATCCACGGCAATAACGACCCAAAACATCGCCCCAAGCGACCGTATTTGTCAAGCTTGTTCGAATCCGGCAACGTGAGCTGCGTGCGGTAGAAATCGAGAAATGAACCCCACTCTCCCATCTCATGTAGTCGTGATGGCAATCTGCCGTTCATTCAGCTCCAAAGATTTAAAGTCTACGTCAAAAAACTGGAGTTGCCCATGTCCACACGATCAGAAATAAAAGAGCCTTATCCACTTTGAAGGCAGGAACTGACGCCGTTCGAGACAAGACGAACCAAACCGGCGGACTGCAACACCTATACACAGCAGAAACGGAACAAAAAGCGAAAGACCGAGTTTACGCATCATGTTTCCCGCTTCGCTAAGGCACATTACACAACCGTCCCCGAGCATAGCAGTGGACACGCTTTATCGGCAATAATCTCTATTTTCTTTAATATATTATGCAACGAAAGTCTCTATTTCAAAATTAGCTATCCCTGATCTGAATAATGGCGGTCGCTTTGAGACATGGCAGAAGAAGCAAACACCTCCCTCCTGCCATAAATTGCAGTGCTGCATATGTCAGGGAATATGTTCGCATAACGCCGTCTTTCCCGAGGCGGAGCGACGACGTGGGGAGGAGACCGGAAAGGCCACCAACCGATTATTTTTTGATTTGCAATAGGTAGTCTATTATGGCAAAATATATAGAGAAAATCGAATTATTCACTCCAGAGGTGTAATGACATCATGAATATTTGCAAAATAGATCAAAGCAACATAGGGTCCGTCGATTTCGATAACCTCGCGTTCGGCGAGGTCTTTTCGGACCACATGCTAAGTATGGATTACGAATACGAACATTGGCTTGAACCCCAAATAAAGCCTTTCGGGAAGATAGAAGTATTACCCTCCCTGTGCTCCCTACATTATGGTCAGGTGGTCTTCGAGGGCCTTAAGGCCTTTTATGCAGGAGGAGATACAATCAATCTATTCCGTCCCAAAACATACCACGAGCGATACAACAGGTCATGTCAGAGGCTCTGCATTCCGGGAATGAGCTTAGAGCTTTTTGTCGACGGCATCAGGGAACTGGTTGCTCTTGACAGAGACTGGGTCCCGAGACGAAAAGGCTGCTCCCTCTACATCCGACCATTTGTCTTCGCCACGGACAGCTACATAGGGGTAAGGGTATCAAAATCATATTGTTTCATGGTCCTCACTTCTCCTGTGGGAGCGTATTACAAGGAAGGTATGAACCCTGTGCGACTCATGACCTCGGGCGAGTACGTCAGGGCGGTTCAGGGAGGGCTTGGCATGGCCAAGACACCGGCAAACTACGCCGCGAGCCTGCTGCCCACGGAAGAGGCTCACAAGAGAGGGTTTACCCAGGTACTCTGGCTTGACGGGGTAGAGAGAAAATATATAGAAGAAGTTGGTACCATGAACATTTGTTTCGTAATAGACGATGAGTTGGTGACACCAGCCTTGGAAGGGTCCATCCTTGCGGGAGTCACGCGAGATACGGTAATACAGGTGGCGAGAGATTGGGGAATCAAGGTAACGGAGCGAAAGATATCAATTGATGAAGTGCTCGCCATGTGGAAGGAAGGAAGACTCAAAGAAGTCTTCGGAACAGGTACCGCGGCAGTGATCTCGCCTGTGGGAGAGATCCAGCACGGAGATACGCTCATAAGGATTAATGATGGAAAGACAGGAGATCTCTCCCAGAGACTCTACGATGAAATAACAGGAATCCAGTATGGAGATCGGCCAGACAAATTCGGATGGTGCCATAAAATATAAGAGACTCCCACTCTAAAAAGGGTTTTGGCAATGCAGGCTCCGATGCAGTTTTAGAAGGCGAACATCTCGCAGCGAACAGGCTTGTACACTCCTTCTTCGGTTTTAGATGCGGCGTACATTGACGGTTGAAATAGTTGCGCATCTCCTCAAACATCGTGCAGACAGTTGTGCAAGTTCACATTGAGCGGCATGGATTCGCGCCTTTTGATCTCACCATAGAAACAAATAGGCTGTCTCACTTTGCAGACAAAGTAATATTTCCTCTTATGCAGGCTTGTACGCGAAGTTGCAGGTGATCTGCATCATATGTCTATTGGCGACTCCAGCTTTTACTCCTGAACAGAGCAACTGTAAGCCTTCTCATCCGTCTGAAGAGAGAGGCAAGCTGTCGTCCCTCTGAATTCACAACCAAATCACACATACCGTGTGTACCCTTGGTACAAGAGAATTCGGCATATCCCTAGTCCCTCGTAAGAAGTACACCCTCCTCGTTTTTCCGTAAAAAACGGGTTATGGGCGCGGGTGTGCATCAGTTAGCCGGTTTGTCCCCGCATTATCCGTCAGAGCCACTCAAATGCGGATAGCACCCACTGTCTTTGGCAAAAACAAAATACCGGATGCCGGAGACGAGCAGGAAATCGTTACCATCATACATTCTACATACCATCAAGTTCTTCCAGGCGGAGTCCGTCAAGCTTGTCAAGCTCAAGCTTGTATGTCCCGTCGGCATTGACCGTCAGGCTTCTGTGCACTTCCGCCGATGAGAGCGTGGTATCCGTATGGGTCCACCAAATGACCTTTAAAACTTCCATACTCCCTGCGGGGCGCGCCGTTGATTCATCGTTTTCAAACAGCCGCAGCATTGCTTTCTTAAGCGTTTCCGCATCGCTGTCTGAGAAACCGGTCTTTTCGGCGAGCTGGCGGTTGATGCTGCCAAAGGTCATATAAACCCCGCGGTCAACGCGGTGTTTCATACCCATTGTATCGCTGGATTTTTTGGCCGGATCTTTTTTGTTCGTCGTGAGGTTCACACTTTTTGTGATTTGCAGGCTTGCAACATCTACCGGTTCGACGGAAAACGCGCTCTGTACGCTCACCGGCCCACGGATGGCTATAGAAGCGTTTTTCTTATCCACGCCCGCAAACACCTGCCCGAATGCGCGAACGTCAAACCATATTTTACACGCTTCACTCGCTTTTTCTTCTCCGTCTTTACTTTTTGAAAGATGCTCCATCTTTTTATCATACCGATCTTTAATACTGCGGCAATTATCATTCCGATAGTCATCCGATTGTACGAGGATCGCCTCGCCGGCATCCAGTAGACGGTTACGGATCTTTCGTTTGATACACACATCAGAAATCTCGCCATACCCCTCATAATTCGTTCTGGGGCGGTTGCCGTTTAGCGGGTCACCGTTGGGATTGGCGTTCTTCACGCTAATGATGATCGCGAAATCAATTTTCTTAGTCAGGCTCATTGGCTTCTTCCCCTCTTTTTGTTTTTGGGTCGCAGTCGCAGGGCTCTGCGTTGCAGTGAATATCCGAGCAGGTATTTCCCAGACAAAGTGCTGTCGGTAAACTCCTCCTGGTCGAATAGGCTCATAATTTCATCAATTTGCTGCTGATACCACTCCGCACCGTTCATCCGCTGCATGTACGGATTCAGCTGATCGAAAATAAGCTTCCATGTCCGCACCGGCTTTGCCGCAAAGGCGGGCATATACCGCACAGCGTTCGTTGGGCGCTTGTCTGTATCGTCGTCTCCATTCGTCTGACACTTGTCCGTGTCGTTCTTGTCAATGTCGTCGTCTCCTTTTGTTTGCAGATGCTGCAGGTGCCGCGCGTGGCTTTCTAGCCTGTCGGCAACCGCGAGAAGCCTGCCAAAGAGATAATCCCGGTCAGCGCGTTCCTTCTCGAGTTCCAATGAAAATTCCTCCTTTTTTTGGCTGTAATATTTTCGCACGACAGCGCATGTAACGCTTACCGCGTCTTCCCACTCACTCTTGTCCCAACCGCTGCCGCCCTTATCGTAGGAAAACGGATTGCTCACCCGTGCAACAGTGGCTGATACCCAGCCACGATCAATTGGTTCGCCACATACGATACAGTGCAACAGTTTTTCACGGGCCTGTTTCTGAATTTTCTTATAACTCGTACCCTTTGGCTCACCGTATACCGCCGCTATGATTCGGTCTACGCTCGGCGCAGAGATATAGTCTCGGTTTTCCCAGCGAAACCACCAACAGCAGGACTCGTGCCAAGTGATCACACGCTCAATGTATTCGTTTTCGGGTAGTTCCTGATAGAAGGTGATCCCCATGCGCCCTGTCGTCGCGGCATCCACCGCCATAACCGCAACAAGTCGCACCATGTTTTTGTTATCAATGTTTTTGGCGCTGCCTTTGCCGCGCAGTGCGGCGCCCAATTTCTTAGCGTAGTCAGTCGCAAGTTTACTGTGTATTTCTATACACTTGTCCGATTCGGTTTCATTACTATTCGCATATATACCATATAAATCTTTGGAATTTTTAAATGGATCCGGCTGTGTGCTTCCATCACCAATCGCCCAGGCGACAACAGCTTGCGTGTCACATTTGCTCCTCTGCGTGGAAATCAGGTACTTCAACATGGCGTGCGCCTTATGGCTTGCATCCGCGCTGATAGCGTTGGCTTGTTCCGGTTTGTTGAAACGCCCTTTGTACGTATAATTTATTTCATCATTGCAGCTGATGAGCTTTGCTCCGTTCACAGACGGATTGATGCCTTTTGGGTGTTTGTATATCGGACGGGCAACCTCGCCTGTCGCATAACATAGTGTATTGTCTTCCGATTGTGTGTCGGCTAAATAATTCCGCCATGCCCTTGCGACACTTCTATCTTTCCATAGGTCGGGTGTAAAATCATCCGAAATTTCCACTCTGAAGCGGACGAACAGTTTATCTTCCGTTTGGATTCCTGTGTTTTGCAAATCGTTCAGCAAAGTCCCGCCCAAGATGTATTCATATACCGCCGTGACTTTTGGATGACAATCGCTCCACTTCTCCAGTTGCGTAAGATACTTTTCACGCTTTTTTGCGTTTAATGCAAGGTAGCCAAGCTGGTCGTGAAGCGGGTGCGGCTCAATGCCAGATGTTCGCACGGATGAATCTTCTGTACGCGGAATCATGATCGTCTGGGAAGACTTTTCCGCCCGACGAAAATGACCATTTCCATCAAGAGTAACGCAAATGTCCGTCTTTGCCGCCATGTGGTTCGGCGGTAACAGAACATTTCCCTTTCCATCCGCCGCACCGACGATATCCAAGACCCCTTCATACGTTTCGACTAAATTACTGAACCAACTCAAGGCTGAAATTCTCCCCTTCCTTAAACTGTTTGAAACTGTATCCATGACCGTACTCGCGGACGACACGGCGCCTCTCGACACTTTCGGGCATTTCAAATTCGATCACACCATCTGTCATGGACTGCCGCCAAAGCCGCACGCCAAGTTCATTCCTGCCGGTTTCGTCCGGATAGTCAAAACCGTGAAACATCATCCCAAAGTCGATCAAGCCATAGCGGTCATAAAAGCCCTCACCCTCGCCGAACGCACACGGTTCGACGTATGCCTGACACTCTCGCGTGCCGAGAAACACATCGCGGCGTCCGCCCTGCTCAACACAGCGCCGCGCAATGTTGTGGTGCTTGTGCTCATCCCGGTCATTCACCAAATCGAGACGATGTACATTCCACTCGAAATGCGCCGAAACCTGATACTCAACGTCTCGAAGGTAGGTGTAGTACGCGAGATCATTGCCTCCGTTCATTTTGATTGGACGGATCCCCTTACTCTCGGTTTGAATGCGCTTTATAACGCGCACTGCGTCGATGTACCAGATAAACGTCGGCTTCCAGTACACACTTTCGGTAATCCCTTTCAGCGCCTGGTATGTCGGTGCCTGATAACTGAACTTCTCGCCGCCAGGGCGGGTTATGGGGTCTGAGAACAGCGCATACCTGCCATAGACCTTGAATTGCACCGTGTTTCGCCTTGCTTCCATGCCATCACCCCTCAGACAAGTAAAAAATTATGAACCCTCCAAGTCAACACCGCATTCTTTGTCGTAAAACCAGCATGCAAGCTCTGCGATACCCCCGCGGTCAAGAAGCGCACCGCGGCGTAACAGCTCGTCCAGTTGATACTGATACAATGAGACACTGTATTGTCCCAGCTTACGCAACAACTCGCGCTTTACCGCAATGTTATCCGCGGCTAGGAATTTCGCCATAAGTTTATCACTCTCTCCGTACGGAACGATAACCTCTGTACGCCCCCTTTCAATGACGTAAAATGCGTCAGAGGCCGAGTGGATTGCCGAATGCAGGGAAGGCGGGGTAACATCCCTCTTATCCTTGCGGTCTCTGTATGCGCCACAACCATGTCTATTATCAGACAACAAGTCATATACCGTCCTCCCCTCGTCGCCATTGATTGGGTAATCCATCATCGTGCGCCGCTCGTGAAAATAGTATCGATAATACAGGTCAATGTCAAGATTCCCGTCGTCAAACAACCACTTCGTAATTTCCGCACCTTTTTTGATGTCGGGTAGTCTGCTTAGGTTTTCGTCTTTGATGTTGACGACATAAACATGCTTTACTTCGCCAAACTCACCGTGCCGGTTACATCTGCCTGCCGCCTGAAATACGCTATCAAGTCCCGCGACATCGCGGACAACGCATTCGAGTGAAATATTGACGCCTGCCTCAATCAGTTGCGTGGAGACGCATATGACAGGTTCCTTTTTTTTCAGGCGGCAGCGCAGTTTTTTAATCACCTTATCGCGGTGCGCAGAACACATATTTGTACTGAGGTGTAGCGCCGGGGCACCAACCTTTCTTAGCTCATCATATAGCGATCTCGCCGCAGCTTTTGTATTGACGATCACGAGGGTTGAATTTGTATGCTTTGCCAAAATGAATGCGGCTAAGTCCGTATATGAATACCCGCCAGGTATCATCGCATTTTCGATATGATAACGCTCCGGTACAGGACCGCAGTCGGCGATGGATGGATTTTCCGAAAAAATGAGCGGTCGGCAGACCTTGTCAAGGAGCGGCTGCGTTGCGGAACAAAGCAAAATCGTGCTTCCGCAGGCGCGGTGCAGAAAACTTACCGCACCGTTAAAGAGATGTACGCATTTTATCGGCAGACTCTGTGCCTCATCAAAGATCAGCACGCTGCGAGACATATTGTGAAGCTTACGCAGATCGCTGCCTTTTGCGGAAAAGATGCTTTCCAGAAATTGCACTTGTGTTGTCAGGATAACCGGCGCATCCCAGCGGTTCGTATGCAATTTGTAATTCTCTTGGGTATCCGGCAGGAAATTCGAGTGGTGTTCAAGTACAGTTTTGTCATCAGCCCCGAGTGCAAGGCGAATTTCGCGTGCCGTCTGGCTCAATATAGAGAGATAGGGTATGATGTAGATAATCCTGTCCAGCCCATACAGCCGCGCGTGTTCAAGCGCGAATCGAAGACTGGACAGTGTTTTCCCGCCCCCTGTCGGTACTTCCAGCTTATAGATGCCAGGCTCCCGCAATCCGGCCACCGCGCAGTCATCCGATACGCGCCTCCGCAATGCCCCCATCTCTGATCGCGAGTCAAATTTGGAGAGCCTGCGCGCAAGCTGTGAGAGCATCTTGTCCCAGTCGGGGTTTTCGGGTGAATACTGTTGGCCGCTATCGGAAAGATAGGCATCCAGGCGGTCGGCGTCAACCAGACATGAATAAATGAATTTCGTCAACATGGAGATCCAGAACGGTTTATCATATTCAGACGCTGCCATGAGTATGGTAGCAAGCTCATTTTCTAACGCCTTGATATCAATGAAGGGGCAATCCGCAGACGTTGGAAAGTCCGTGATGTCCGACAATTTATCAAGCAACGGCGTATCTCCATGGGGAGCTATACTATCATAGAGCCCCCCATGGTGCGCCGCGATGGCGTTACTAAGGATTTCGGCAACAGGCGGGTATGAAAATGTTTCATTATAAGCTCGTTTTGCGCCAAAAACGCTGTGTTTTATGGACCCGCGCTTAGCGTTATCATTGGATAAATACTTCTGAAAATCAGGTGATATTTTACCGAAATCATGAAAAAAACCGGCTATACGCGAGAGCTCTGCCGCGCCGCATTTGCCTCCAAATAGGGACGCAAGCGCAGACACCTTCGCAGAGTGCTCGCTCAGAGATTGTCCTGGACGCGCCAACATCCCATCCCAAAATGTGGAATGTTCTGCCGTGGTTTCCATCATCCCACGTACAATGTGTAACCCGTACAGATATATAGCGTTATAGTCTTTCATACAAACTCCCTTCACAAGAACTTCATCTACATCAATGGCTATAACAAAGTCCTCATGGATACTGCCTCTTCTCTTGCGGCAGCTTTAAGGAAGTATAAATTTAACTGATTATATTATCTGAGGTTGAAATATGCAATTGCATTCTCAATCTTCCACAGTTCTTCGAGTTCCGTCCACTTGCAGTGTTTCGAGAGATTTTTGAAACTGTGATGGATACGGCTATGTCGCATTCCACCCGCCATTTGGTAAGTGTAAATGTTCCGTTGTAGATCGGATGGGCGGTTCACCTACAAGCCCGAAACGGACAGAAAGGGACGCGCCGCATCCTCCCGCCCAACGTTTTAGTGTTCCCAAAAAAACTGAGCGCACTGCAATCTGGCCAATCTATGAATTCTCAAAAAAAAACTTTCCGTCGAAATGCCCATGCCCATAGATCATTGGTTTATCATTGCCCGCCGTGGCTGTCCTGCAAAAAGGCAGTCGCTTTTTTATTCACGGAAAAAGTTTGTGCAATTTGGCCGGTTGACTTTGGGCCCTCAAGATGACCGAGTTAATAAATACCATGCAGTTTGCTGCAGGAGACTTTCAAGCTAGAGTAAGGGATCGTGCCAGCAAGACACAGAACGAAAGCTTTTTATGACGTGCTCTACATCATGCCTCTTACGCCATGTGGTTCCGAGGCAAAGGCGGTATATTGGCCCCGCAAAACCGGCACTTCGTTCTATTCATGTTTTTCGCTTGCTTTGATCATCTGTTCTCTTTTGCATAGAGTGCATATCCTCCGAAGCTTTATGAAGGAAACAAAAAATTGGTTCGTCGCTCCTGCTTTTTTCCGCCGATGCACCGCTATCCGCCTGTCAGATGTGTCCCGTCTCTATATACGCGATCGCAGCCTTCATATCCTTCCTCATACCCATCAGGGTGAGAATATCACCTTCATTGACTTTGAAAGAAGGTGATGGAATTTCATATACCGTCTCTTTCCGTCTTATAGAGACCACCGTGATGCCGGTTTTGGCCCTGAGATCAATCTCTGCAAAGGTACGGCCGGATATGTATGACCCCTCCTTCACAAGGTATGTCTCCATGCGGGGTGTCAGGCTAAAATGGACCGTTCTCAGCGCACGATAGCCGTCAGCCCTGATAGTATCGATGTTTTCCTTTATTGCCTCCATGGGTACATGGTAATAGTTAAGCACCTTGGAAAATATCTCGACCGAGGTTTCGAACTCTTCGGGGATTACCTCGCTGGCTCCTATCTTTACCAGTCCGTCTACTTCAGACACGTACCGTGTCCTTGCAATAATATAGAGGTAAGGATTGTTCATACGTGCGACCTTTACAATCCTCCTGGTAGCCGACGGGTCCGAGATAGCCACCACAAGGACCTTGGCCGACTGTATGCCTAATTTGTGAAGCACGGTAATACTGGTCCCATCGCCGTAATAGACAGGCTCGCCCCGCCTCCTGGCCTTACGGACCGTCTCACTGTTGAGTTCCAGTACAATATAGGGTATGCTGGATTGGCTGAGTACCTTAGCGAGATTTCCCCCGTTAACACCAAAACCGACAATCACCACGTGTCCGTCCAACTGCTCTGGGTAGTATTCCTGAGGTACGTTCCTGTCCGCCCCCAACACGCGAAGCCCGGGAAGCCGTGCGATGGAGGGTGATATCTTGGGAGACCAAGAGATAATGAATGGTGTAGCCATCATGGTGAGAACCGCTGCGGACAGGAAGACTTGATACTCGTTTTCCGCCATGAGACCCGCCCGTTTCCCCGCCACAGCGACTACAAAGGAGAATTCACCGATATGGGCCAGGCAAAGGCCCGAGCGGACCGAATTTTCCACGGTCTGTCCGGTGATGTATTCTGGTATGGCAGCGGTGAGCAATTTTAGTACAACCATTATCAACACCACGATTGCCACAATACTGAGTCTCCCTATGAGGATGTCGAAATTCAGGAGCATTCCGATGCCGATGAAAAAGAGGGCGCTGAAAGCCTCCTTGAGTGGAAGGATGTCCGAGACGGTCTGAGATGCGTACTCCGATTCCGAAATGACGACCCCAGCAAGAAAAGCTCCCAATGCCAGGGAAAGACCCAACATGGAAGTGAGTACAGCGGTCCCCAAACATAATACTATTATGGTGATGATGAAAAGCTCTCTGCTCCTGGTCCTGACTATTTCCCTCAAAAGCCACGGAATGATCCATCTCGCAGACAAGAGGACGCCTCCCACCACCAAGCCGGCTTTGACAACGGTAAACGCTATCATGCCCGGTCCGGCTTCTTTCCCGGCGAGGATTGGCACGAGAAGCAAGTAAAGCACTGCACAGAGATCCTGAAATATGAGGACCCCTATGGTGGCCCTTCCGTATGGCGTATGCATCTCGCCCCTGTCCATGATCATCTTGAGTACGATAGCCGTGCTGCTTAGAGAAAGGACGGTTCCAAAAAAAATCGCCTTGGGAACTGATTCGATAAATAAGAAGTATGAAAGGAACGCCGTGGTTGTAACGGAAAGAAGGACCTGAAGCGCCCCGCCGCCAAAGACTGGAACCTTCATTTCGATAAGGCTTTCCAGGGAGAACTCTAAGCCTATGGTGAACATGAGCATGATGATTCCAATTTCAGCCAGGATCTCAATTGCGTTGGCATCGGTGATGATATTGAGGCCTGACGGCCCTATTATGACACCGCCAACAAGAAAACCAGCGATGGATGGTATACGTGCTTTACCCAAGAAATAGATGGTTATACCGGAGATACCAAATACGGCAATCAGCAAATAGAGATATTCGGTTATCATATTTTTGTTCTCCCAAACACCTAAGCCCGCTAAACCTGACGGGTCTTCAACGTGTCGCTATAAACACCAATATGCCCCACGCGAAGTGAGTTTTTACCGGATTGATCAGATCAACCGTGTATCCAGTGGAAACAGGTTTATTCAGATATATATAGCCTAAGGCCGCCTGGTTGACTCCGGTTATTAGTGCCAAGCGCCGTCAATACCGAGATGAGGACATATACTGCGGCATATAAGGCGATAATCGGGCCAAACGAACAGGTAGAGCCTGATGGCGAAGAGGCGACCGCTCGGAGAGCCAATTCCGAAGGCATAAAGATATCAGTCTGGTGCACCACTACCAGGCCCCCATCCCTGGAAGGCCTGGGGTCGTGGCGAAATAAACTCTCCAGTCCACGAGAGAGCGAAAAAAAGAAAAACATCGTCGCCGACGCGCAAAAAAAGGGTGATCTTTTTCAGGAACATGGTCATGACAGAATATAGTACACTATTCAGTCATGTTCCTCAAGCGAGCGAAGCCCCGGGGCAATGCCAATTCTATTCGTCACTATAAAAACAGGGTACATCTCTTTTGACCTCCCGTATAGCCATCCTCATGTTCCGCCGGTTTAGCACACCGTTATTGGTCAGAGGGATACTGGATCACCGCATAGCCAAATAACCTTCGTCATTTAACAATGTTTGTCGAAGGGAATCATTGATTTTTACAAAAAGCGTCTGAATGAACTTTCACAATCGGGCGTTGATTTTTACATTTTTATCGTTGTTGATAATAAAAATGAATCCTATATGAAAAATTTACAGCTCATTCGTGCACACCATTTGAAACGCACGGTATATTATTATATGATAAATGATACAAGATTATGGAGGTGTTGGAAATGGCCGAAACAATCAATGTTACCATAAGGCTCGATAAAGAGGTTAAAGAATAGGCAGAAAAAATGTTCCACGATTTTGACATGAATTGTCCACAGCGTTCAATATGGTTGCACGGCCAAGCCTTGCATCAGAGGAAAATACCGTTTGAGATATACTACCCGTTTTGCAACGAAAAAACCAGCTGAATTAAGACGCAGGATCGCTGATACTGAAACGGGCAAAAATCTCACGGATTACAATTTCATTGATGGTGAAAAGTAAATAAGATACGGCAAAATTGATTATACGAACAGGATGATTTTATGAAATTATTTCGCGTATTAAAAGAAACTTTTTTAGCTTCTCTGCCTCTTGCCGCGATCATAATAATCGTGTGTTGTTTCGTCGCACCCATGACCGATTCGTTCGATTATATTAAGCTGATCATCGGTTACGCTGGGGTTGTGGTCGGACAGTCAATATTTTTAGTCGGACTTGACATCAGCATCCTGCCTATCGGAAAAGCGGTTGGAGAATCGCTAAGCAAGTTAAAAAAAGTCGTATTTATAGTCTTTTTTGGTTTCTTATTCGGTTTTATTGCCGAATCTGCAGAACCGGCACTTACAGTGTTTGCCCGGCAGACCAGCCATGTAATGAGCGAAATAAGCGAAAAGGTACTGATCGTGGTTATGGCTGCCGGAATAGGCGCATTGGCTGGGTTCGCACTGTACAGAATATTAAAAGATATAAGCATAAAAGTGGTTTTTGCCGTCCTATACGCTGTGGTATTTCTTCTTGCGATCTTTATTCCATCAGAATTTGTCGGGATAGCCTTTGACGGCAGCGGCGCGACAACAGGCGATATATCGGTACCGTTTATGCTTGCGCTTGGCTTCGGCGTAGCCGCAACAGTGTCTAGGCACAAATCAAACGACGATTCTTTCGGCATAGTAGGGCTTGCCTCGATAGGCCCCATACTTTCAGTTTTCATTTACGGGATAATCTTCAAGGTTTCTCGCGGCGGCGTGATCCCAGAGGCAGGCTCATATACACCGGAAGCAGTGGAAAGCTTTGCATCTGTAGCATTGTTTAATCTGCACGGCGTTTTCTTCGCCCTTGCCCCGATAATTCTCGTATTCCTGCCTTTTCAATTCTTTTTGATAAAATTGTATAAAAAAGATTTCGTCAAATTGTTATTAGGAATGATCCCTGTTTTTGCAGGTTTGTTTATATTCCTTACGTGCGTCGATTACGGTTTTGCTTATGCGGGGAAGTACATTGGCACGGTATTTTTTGACGCCTCCCGCCCCGAATGGTTCAAATGGCTGCTGCTGGCTGTAGGATTTGTGCTTGGCGGCGGAATAACGCTTTCGGAACCAGCTGTGACAGTACTTGGCCATCAGCTTGAAGAAATAACGAACGGACACATCAAACAGATGACAATACGTCTAACGCTTGCAATCGGACTTGGGTTCGCTTCTGTATTGGCCATTATTAAGATGATAACGCAAATAAATCTTCTTTGGTTCTTGATCCCACTCTATATCGTAGCAATTTGTATGATGAAATTTTCTTCCAAAATGTTTGTAGGATTGGCCTTCGACTCAGGTGGCGTAACAGCCGGAGGTCTGACGTCGGCATTTCTGACACCGTTCGCTCTCGGCATAGCTCTGGCGGTTCGAGATCTTGTTATCGCGGCAGGGGGCACGCCCCAGTCGATCCTGATAAACGGATTCGGTATTATCTCATTTATGTCTGTGGTGCCGTTGATTGCCGTACAAACGCTGGGGATAATCTACGAGTCACGTTATAAAAAACAACAAATACTTGCTGATCAATATGAACTCGAAACACTCGAAACATTAACACCCCTATACAACGAAGCTGCAAACGGTGAATTGGACAAAAGCGACATACTGGGACAAAACCAAAAAGGAGAATAATGATGATTAATGAAACAGATAATAAAATATCATTTTTAACCATAATAACCGGGAGAAATAAAAAAGACGCCCTTTTGACAGCGCTATTGGATTCGGACATACACCTGATAAATACCATTTATGGCAAGGGAACCGTAAAAGCGAATTTTTTGAGAAATGCGCTCGGTCTTGTCCCGGAAGAAAATAAAGTGGTGATAACCTGTATATCTACTTGCGTGAAGAATGAAATCGTTTTAAGGATGCTTGAGGAAAAATTTGGATTTAACAAACCGAATACAGGTATCGCCTTTACCGCTCCTATAGACAAGGTATCATATTAAGATTAATCGCGGAGGGAAAAATAAAATGGAGAATAATATGAAGGCGCTTATGATTGTCGTAAATGCTGGTTTTGCCGACGATATTATAGACGCGACGCGTGAGGTTGGCGTCAGAGGCGCGACAATATTTAACGCACGCGGAGAAGGTGCGCACCACAAATCAATACTCGGTATCACCGTTGATACCGAAAAAGATTTAATCCTCTGCGTCGTTGACACAATCACGGCGGAAAAGGCTATGGATGTCATAAAAGAAAAATTCGGGATAAAGACTCCCGCTCACAGCATTTGTTTCACCATGCCAGTAGATAAAATTGTTGGAATAAATATTGAACCTTTGATTTATAAACCATAAACAAAGGAAGGACAAATATCATTGATGAACCATTATCGAGATACTTATGAAAAAGTAATAAAAGACTTCAATTCGAACGAAGCGGGCCTTTCACAGGCCAAAGCCGAAAAACAGCTTTTGGAAAACGGCAAAAATAAGTTAACAAAAGCAGAAAAAAGCATACTCCGTCGCTTTATCTAAGAACTTGCTAACCAAATGGTATTGATATTGCTGGTTGTGGAGCAATTAAAAGAGAGGTGTCTCGCCGAGTTTGCCGCAGCGATTCCACCCCCAGACCCACACCGTCCCGTCGCTTTTAAGCGAGAGAGAATAAAAGCCCTGCGGCCACTATGAGTGCCGTTGTTTGGATCCGGCAAAGAAAGTGGACCCGGTATCTGAAAAAACCCATTGCGGCTTTTTCTGTTTATCTCCAGAGAATTGGAGAAACTCCTGACCTGATTGTGTCCAGACCATCCCTTATGTTGGCTTTTATGGGGAATGCCTGTGCAAGGCCCAGACAGGCGTTGATGTTGACAAGGAGGGTGGAAGGATTCGGAGAAGGTCTTGGTCGGCCTCATCCGTGCTATCACGGGTGAGACAAGTCGGTGGTTGTAAGAAACAGATATGGTATGCGGGTATAAATCACAGATCTATCTCCATTTTCACATCCACAATCGTTGCTCCTTTGCCGTCTTCATACACGATGAGAGGGTTGATATCGATATTCTTTATTGCGGGATATTCAGTAAGCAGCCGCGATACCCATGTGAGCGTCTTCCTCAGGGCCGCCATATCGGCAGCAGGTTTACCCCTCCATCCTTTGAGGACCGAGGCAGCCCGGCTGTTTTCGATCATGGCTGCTGCCGTATCGTCGTCGACAGGCACGAGACGGATTTCCGGTTCTCTGAATACCTCAGCAAAAATGCCGCCGAGACCAAAAAGAAGGGCATGACCAAACTCCGGGTCGCGCCGTCCGCCAACTATTATTTCGTACCCTGCCGGGGCCATCGTCTGAAGGAGACA
The DNA here is from genome assembly GCA_031274925.1 of Syntrophobacterales bacterium. Classification (NCBI taxonomy): domain Bacteria; kingdom Pseudomonadati; phylum Thermodesulfobacteriota; class Syntrophobacteria; order Syntrophobacterales; species Syntrophobacterales bacterium. Next base: position 48,852 of record JAISPL010000041.1, read on the forward strand.
TTCTTTCGCCTTCATCAGTTCCCAGGTCTTTCTTAGGGCATCCTCGTCAGTTACATTGAGCGCAACACCTCCGTTCTCCGTCTTATGGAGCATAAATGGAGATTCGACTTTCACTGCCACCGGATACCCTAATTCGGTGGCGCAGCACAAGGCGTCATCAATGTTCTTCGCGACCCTGTAAGACTCAATGGATAGGCAGTACTTCTCAAGAAGGGCAAACGCTTCACCGGAACTCATCAACCGCGACGCCGTAGCAAGACCTACGGTGGGTTTTCTAGTTCCTTTCAAACGAGAGGCCACAGCAACCCTTCCAGGTCCTGACTCGAGGTGGTCTACGGACCGTCTGAGAGCCTTCAATGCATTATCAACATCAGTGAAGATAGGAAAACCAGCCGCCTCCCTTATGGGGAGCCACTGCTCTCTGTTGGTCACCACGCAAAGAGCAACGGGTTTATCGTAAGAGAGCGATTTTTTACCGGCATCGTTCAGGAATCTCTGCACACTGACGCCATCGGTCTCGGAACTGTACGTAATCACGAATACTACGCCGTCGACGCCTTTCTCCTCCAGCGCCCACGTAAGTATATCTGAATAGGAGTCGAGGTCATATACGTCGCCCACATCAAGCGGGTTCGTAGCCCTTATGACATTGATCTTCTTTCCCTTCGCTGCCGTGAAGAAATTTTCGGAGAGTTCCGCCAGCTCAAACCCGTAGCGGAATGCCGCATCGCCCGAGAGGACGCCATGACCTCCAGACCTAGCAATGAGGGCTAGTCGTTTACCTTTTATAAGCGGGAGGCTGAAGGCCTTGTATACATCCATCATTTCGGCCAAACTATCAACCTGATGGATACCCGCCTCCTTTATGGCAGCCTGCGCGATAAGGTTGTCACCCGCCAGCGCCGTGGTGTGGAACCGGGCTATTTCTCTGCCCGAAGGGCTTCTGTTGGCTTTAAGAAGAACAACAGGTTTTTCCGTGGCTGAAGCTGTAACGATGAGGCGTCTGCCGTCGGAGAAGCTTTCCAGATAGAGTCCTATTGCACGGGTGCCAGGATCGGAAACGAGGTATTCAAGACAATCGTTCTCACCGGTGAGCAGTTTGTTTCCCACGCTGACAAGCTTGTTGAGGCCTATGTTCTCTGAGGAGGCAAGCATGCAGGTGTCGTAAAGGATCCCGCCGCTCTGTGATATAAGGGAAATATGACCCGATCTCATATAGACCGGATTGAGAATAAAAAAAGGAAGGACGAGATTTGCCTCAAGGTTGATCACACCGAAACAGTTGGGACCGACCACTTTGATGCCCCATCTGCCGCTAATCTCACGGACCTCGTCTTCAAGGGTCTTTCTCTCGTCGCTGAACTCCGAAAAACCTCCTGACTCGACGATAGCGTGGCGAATACCTTTTCTACCACATTCCTCAAGGGCTTGAGGCACCCATGACGCAGGGATAAGGAGGATCGCAAGGTCCGGGATTCCTTCCACAGAGTCAAGACTGACGGCGATCTTCCTTCCTGCCACGGTTCCCTCCCTAGAACCCACAGGGTATACCTTCCCTTTAAATTGGAACCTTTCAAGATTCTCCACTATAATTCGCGCCAAATTGGATGAGGTATCGGAAACACCGAAAACCGCTACGGCTTCTGGATAAAAAAACGTCCTCATTTTCCGCCTCTTTATTCTCCCTCTTTCACGAGATTAGTATATATTGAGGAACTTTTGAAACACAAGAGTTATGAAGGTTCCATTCTTTTCATCATCTTTTTCGTCTTTTTCATCATACAGCTCAAAAACTTTACATTTCAATTTAATGTACTATGCATTATGATATCGTTTGAGGACAACAGATAAACATATTCAGACCCAACACCGCATCAGTGGTCTCCATTTCCCTTGTCATCCTGTTTCCAATGGCCCTCAGGCCAATGAACCTCCAGCCGCAAGCCAAGGTGTATCCCAAGGTTTACCCGACTGGCTATTAGGCAAGCACGCACCAAGGGGCGGGGAATTAGACCCGTAGAGATTAAACAGTGAAAGTTCAAAGACGGCTGAAAACAAGTACTCCAAGTTCCGATATACAAAAGTCAAGCTCTTCCCGACCGGTCAGTTCTTCTCGGGATTACAATATCCATGCCACTTCTTTCGCCATCTCTTCTTTATCTTTTATTGATGGTTAACGACGAACTACTGCCTATAAGTTGACGATTAACGACAAAAAAAGGGTGGAAATCTTTCGATTCCCACCCGGCTCGACGAATTTACTTCTCAGGAGCCGCCTCAGGTGCTTTCTCTTCGGCAGGCTTTGCTTCTTTTTTTGCTTTTGCTTTTTTTGCTTTCTTTTTTGCTTTCTTGGTCTCTTTTGCAGGAGCTTCGTCTTTCTTCTCAGGGGCTGCTACTGCTGCCTTGTCATCGGTGGCGGGTGCAACTGCCTGATCTTCCGTAAAACCGGTTGTCGCAAATACTACACTGATGATGACTGCCAAGACTAACAATGCTACTTTTTTCATTTGTTCACCTCATGTTGGGTTATTTAACTTCATCAGTAAAAGATACTTGCATTTACGGTGCCAAATCTTTCATTTTGTCTAACATAGCGATATTAATGAATGTCATGTTTTCTGTGTCGTGGTAGGATTCGTGAATTAAAGAATTTATCTAGAATTGATTCGTCAAATCAAGAATAACTCCGTTTCCTATCACCTTCCTGCACTCCACTCTCTCATAGTGAAAAAAGTGGATATCCATGACTCCTCGTGGTATATAACGGATGATAAGCAATTTGACATAAAGGTGATTACGCCATGGAAATATCGTCTGACTTTCAAAATGGAAAAGAGGAGATCGTCAGAGTCGCCAGGCGAGCGGTGGATATGGGGCTCCAGTCCGGAATGGGCGGAAACATCAGCCTGCGCTGGGGTTCTCACTTTCTCATGAAAGTGAGCGGGAGATCGCTCTATGGTCTCACCGATGCCGATATCGTGGTGGTGGACGCGAACGGGAAGGTCCAAAGCGGGGTCGGTATCCCTACCAAAGAGGTTCGGCTCCATCTGGGTATCTATAGGACCCGGGGAGACGCAAACGGTATCGTGCACTACCATGCCCCTTTTGCAACTGCGTTCGCTGTGAAGGGTATACCCATCACAGCTCTTACCATCCATGCAAGAAAAAACTTCCCGGCCATGCCTGTAGTACCGGAACTTGAAGATGGCTCCGAAGAACTGGCGGCCCAGGCGGTGGGGGCCTTTTCGGATCAAGAGATCAACCTCGTTCTCTTGGCCGCTCACGGGTTGGTGGCTATCGGTAAAACACTCGACGATGCGGAAGCCTTGGCAGAACTTGCGGAAGAGGCTGCCAAAATAGCTCTTTTTGCAAGGCTTCTGGGTCTACCATAAACTTTAGCCGTCTAAATAGACTATGGGATGGATGTACCAAGCTTCGGCCTGTCCTGTCTCACTTCAACCTTTTTTGAAAAATCCTGCATGTTCCTGCTTCATACATCTGCCCAGAATGAAGTCTATGCCGCTACGTTCACAACAACCGTTGTTTCTTCGCTTGCAACGCTCAGTTGAAACCAAATGCACTCTGAAACAAATGCACCTCGGCCTTATCATCACGACCCCCTTGACTACCAGAAGCAGCTTATCAGTTCTCATGAATATATCCATCACATCGGTCTTTTCCGGTATATCGGAAACGAACTTTTAAAATTTTTCGCCCAATATCTCCTCGTACCATGAATTTATAAGGATCGCCATGCGGTATGCTCTTTAGGTTTTGGGAAACTCTGTTCTTCTCCCATACCGTTTTCCATGTCGTCTCGCGTTTTTTTGGACTCAAGCTGCCTCTTTAGCTGTCATTTGGATTCACCATATCCATGTATGAAAAAATAGACATTTTTCAAAAATAATACACAGATGTAGCGACTTGGCCCCCTTATCCTGTAGGCGGCATTTTCAGTGGATGATTCCCCATCCTTTAAGCTTTACCAATTTTTAAGCTCATATCATAAAAGTATTGAGTCTCGCCTAATATGTGTATCCCTTATGGAAAGCCCTTGAAACCATCCGTAAGAGCCATACCTTCTAGCCGAGCCGCTCATGGAGCTAGAAGATAAGATCCCACTCTTAAGAAAAGTGTATGACATACTATTAGACGAAACGAGAGAAAGCCCATGCATTTGATATAGATGCAAGAGGGGTACGGAGACAGGCAACCAGAAAAAATGGGGAGCGGTGAGAGAAAGGCGGGAGGGGGTTGCAACCTTGCTTTGATTTCTTTATAATTTTATTTAATTAGGAAAAATTATAGCATGGTCATAGCATTAGGAGCATGAAGAATATTTCTAAGTTAAGGAGATAAATATTATGCTGGATATAACGCTGAAGAAAGGCAAACTTTCCGTAACTTTCCGGAATGTCGTGGATGGCTATTACGCAAAAATACCGGACATTGGGCATGCCTGTGTCGAAGCGCAATGGAACCGATGGAAGAACAGTCCTGACATTGTTGTCTATCTTTTGGGAAGGGGGAGTAAGACCGTCGGCTGGATCATTTATAACAAAGCCACCAGCGCCATTGAGGAGGTATTACTGAACCCAGGGGATGATAAGCCGGAGCTTCGCACTCAGGCCGTCGACGCGCTCATTGCACGGGAAAGCCTTATCTCCGCCGAGATATTGGAGAACGACAAGGAAAAGCTTGACTGGCTCGTAGACTATGGTTTTCGTCCTGCAAGGAAAATTAAGACCTGCGGCAGTTCCTTCGTTAAGATGGAATTGAGCACGTCAGTCTTCTTTCAGCGATTGAAGGAACAAAGGCCATTCAGGGTTTACCGCAGGAAAGAGAAAGTGGTCGTTCAAAAGGTTGGGAATGCCCAAGCCGAAGAAGACATCAAGGCAGCGCTCCAGGCTCTCCTGGACAAGCTCGGAGGCATAGGAAAGTATGTAAAACCAGGGCAGACCGTGGTCCTCAAACCAAATGTGGTAGCCGATCATGGTATGATAGGGGGCAAGTATACCGGTGGCGTGGTTACAGATATTCGTATCCTGAAGGGCCTTATTGAGCTGCTACTGCCTGTTGCTGACAGGGTGATTGTAGCCGAAGGATCGTCTATTAACCGGAGCGCCACCAGCAAGATGTTCGAGATTTACGGATATCCCACGTTGATCGATATAGATCCAAAGAAGGTAAGCCTTGTCGACCTGAATACCGATGCGCTTGTGGAAAAACCTGTTCCAGCAGGAAAAAGGATGAAGTCCAGGAAAATCCCGCGCACTATTGAAGAGGCTGATGTGATCATAAGTCTTCCTGTGATGAAAATGCATTTTGCCGCAGGAGTCTCCCTGGCGGTCAAAAATCTTCAAGGCGCCATGCCCCCCATTGAGAAGTATATGACCCATTTTTTCGGGTTATGGCAGAACCTTGTAAATATTCATCACATCGTGAAACCCGATCTTCATATTATTGACGGCATAGTGGCACAGGAAGATTTCGGGCCTGTGGCAGGAAGACCGAAAACCATGAATCTCCTCATAGGAGGCGAGAACCCGGTGACGGTAGATGCTGTTACCATGCGGGTCATGGGCCTTGAGCCCCTTACATCTCCCCCGGTATTAATGGCATATCTTCAAGGATTGGGTCCTGTTGAACCAGAAAAGATTCAAGTCCTCGGCGCCTCCATAGATGAGGTTGCAAGCCCGTTCAAGGAGCCCATCCTTAACTTGGATAGCGGCCAAGATTTCAAAATCCACGCGACAAATGCCTGCATCGGCTGCAGAGGATACCTGCACTTCGGTCTCGCCAAACTGAGAAGGCCCGACCCCGCTGACCCCGGCAGATTACTGATCGACCGTCCTTTTGAGTCGAAGGTCAATATCTTTCTCGGTCCTGATGACGGAGCCGACGCAGATCCAAAAGAGACTAACATTTTCATGGGCATATGCCAGCTCCATCATGCCGGCAAAGGTACCACGCTCGCCGGCTGCCCTCCCCACGCAGAGGTAATCATGAACGGAATATTCCAGCTTTTCCCAGATGTCGAGAGGCCCAGGTATGCCGATGATACGGCGGAAGCCACGCTGGAAAAAATGTTGAAGGATGTCTTGAAGGCCCTTGAATAGCCAGCATAGCATAAGCGCAACCTCCGGCTGCCTGCACAGCATGGCCCGCGGCAACCGTTACGGAATAAAAAACCACCGTCTTGAAGGCGGTGGTTTTTTATTGGGGACTACTAGCTTGTAGCTTTATAGACGATCGGCGGTCTCACATGCCGCAAGATCAGTAGTAAAGCATTCAAGAGATATTTTCGGGGGCCGCCTTTGATATTCGGCAGAGAAGAGCCTTCATCTCCGTATAGCCTGTCACAGGATCTCGCGGCTCAAGCTCTGTCAGTACATTCGCATTTGCCTTTGACCATCCGTGGGGAATGGAGAGTACCCCGCGGACCAAGGCATCCGTCGTCTTTACCTTCATCGCAATCTTGCCCTTTGTGGTCTCGATATTCACAATGTCACTGTCAGCAATGCCGTATTGGGCTGCTGTATCAGGATGGATTTCCGCCACGGGCTCGGGCGCGGTCTTGTGCACGTACGGCACTCCTCTTAGCTGGGTATGGGTATACTCCGGGATCCTTGCTCCTGTGGTAAGGATCACCGGGTACTTCTTGTATATCTCAGGCGCACTTATGGGACTCTTGCTCGGCTCCACAGGGAATGGTAGCGGATCGTAGCCATTCTCCTCCAAGGTCTGGGAATAGAGCTCAATCTTGCCTGAGGGGGTGTTGTAGCGTTTCTGCTGTACATACTTCATTTCTGTATAGTAGGCGCCTTCCGGGTATTCTGTGGTCAGTTGTTCTCTGTTCAGTCCGCTCGGTTTCAGGAAGAAATCGATGATCTCCTCTTCCGTGTTCCATGGGAAAAACTCACCGTAGCCCATCCTTCTGCCTATCTCGGTCCATATCTTCCAGTCAGGCCAGCATTCTCCAATAGGATCAATCACTTTCTTCCGCACCATGGCATAAGGGATGCAGTTGGTGACGCCGTAGACATAGCCCACACCGCTCTTCTCAAGGAAGGAACATGCGGGTAGCACGATATCGGCAAGCTCGGCGGTTTCTGTCATGAAGAGCTCGGATACCACCACAAAGTCCAGTGCTTTTATTGCTTCCTTGATTTTTTTTGAATCAGGGAGAGTAACGGCAGGGTTGCCGCCGGTGCAGATGAGTCCCTTGATGGGGTAAGGTTTACCTTTGAGTACTGCGTCGGCAAAGAGCATCTGTTGGCCGTAGGGAGAAGTCCTTCCCCAGAAACGGCGGAAGAGAGGATGCTCATCGGTGCCGATGGGGTCGCTGATTTCGGTGACTCTCATGTCTCCCAAGCGGATAAAGGGGATATTCACCCACCCGCCGGGGACGTCAATATTGCCGGTGATGGCCTGCATGATGGCGTGGATGCGGTTACCCTGGAAGCCATTTATGTGCTGGTCAATAGAACAGGTCCCAGGAACAATGGAGGACGGCCTAGAATTTGCGAAAAGGCGGGCAATCTGCCGTATCTGATCCGCAGGCACCCATGTAATCTCTGACATCTTCTCAGGCGTGAACTGTTTCACGTGCTCCGCCAATTTGTCAAAACCGAGGCAAAATTTATCCACGAACTCCTTATTATAAAGGTTCTCTTCAATGATTATGTTGAGCATACCGAGGCAAAGTGCGGTGTCTGTTCCCGGCCTGATCTGGACATGAATACCCTTCTCCGCCATGGGGATTCTCTTGGGATCGACGATGATCACATGTTTCAGCGTCCCGGCATCCATGGCTTTGTATATCTTCCGGCCCACGGTGATCCTTGAATTGTCCATGTTCTGACCGAAGACGATGATGCACTCGGCATTCCAGGGCTCTTCAATAGGATAACCGCCAAAGGTCATCTGACGAGCCATGATGCGCGAGCGGAAACAGTTGCCTTCCACCGAGAGCAGGTTAGGTGTTCCGTAAACACCGCGGAATCTCTGGGCATAGGCCGCAAGCTCAATATTCTCCGTTCCCAGGGAACCGGTATACACAGCCAGAGCTCTGGCACCGTATTTATCTTTTATCTCCTGAAACTTCTCGGCTATAGTGTCCAGGGCATAATCCCAGGTAATACGTTCCCATCCACCGTCGGTCTTCTTTTTCATGGGGTAGGTCAGCCTGCCCTTCGAATAGACCCACTCCGGCAGAGCCTCACCACGGGGGCACAATTCTCCTAAGCTTATGGGGTGTTCCTTCATACCCTCCACTTTCACAAGCTTGCCGTCTTCAACATACGCATTTATTCCGCAACTATTGATGCACATGATACAGTCTGACTTAATTACTTGCGTCGCCATATATGCTCCTCCTTGTCAACACTATCTTTTCTCCGTTTAAGATTCATCTGTAATGTTTCAACGTAACGGCATCTATTCCTTCCATACGGCATCCGTCGAAAGCGAGAGGCCTTCAGTCAGAAAGTAAGCCGCTTGTAAATACGATGTAGGGCAAAGAGGAAAACATTCTTTACAGTTCCAGCATTCCTTTATTGCGATTTCAGGAACAAAGCTTATGATCCGCTTACCTCCATTCTCAACAAACCCCACTGCATTCTTCTTTTTGATCTCGGCGCAGTATCGCACACACAGGCCGCAAAGAAGGCAGAATGAGGACTCCCTTCTGAACCTCGACGGGTCGGCTCCATATTCTCTGGCCAATTCATCAAGGATGGGCGAGTCCGGAGCGTGAGAAAGCAGAAATTCCACCAGCACTTTCCTGATTTTGTCCACCTTCTCGGACCTTGTCCTGACCAGCAGGCCCTGCTCTACCGGGTAGAGACATGCGGCCACAAGGCTCGTTCTGCCCCGGCTTTCAATCTCCACCGTGCAGATACGGCAACCCCCGTATGGTTCCAGCATCTCGTGATGGCAAAGGGTAGGTATGCGTATACCCGCCTCCTTCGCCGCCCGAAGAACAGTCATCCCCTCTTGCGCCGTCACTTCTGCTCCATCGATATGTAAGCGTATCTCACTCATCTTTTCTCACTTTCTTCGACAATCTTCGCTTCAAACTCATCTCGGAAGTAGCGTAAAGCGCTCATCAACGGATCGGAGGCGGTTCTTCCCAGTGCGCATAGAGAGGCTGCTTTCGTAACCTCGCATATCTCCTCAAGAAGTTCGATATCGCTTTTCTTTCCCCTCCCATCGCATAAATCGTCCAGTATATGAAGCATCTGTTTTATGCCTTCGCGGCAGGGAACGCACTTCCCGCAGGACTCGTTCGTAAGGAAATTAAGAAAGAACCTTGTCATGCTTACCATGCTGGTGTCTTCGTCAATGATCAGCAGTCCGCCCGCTCCTATAGCAGCTCCCAACTTCGAGAGCGCGTCGAAATCAAGCGGCGTATCAAGGAACTTCTCGGGTATCGAACCTCCCATGGCCGAGCCGAAATGGGCCGCCTTCAGTCTTTTTCCTTTCGGTATTCCCCCGCCGATATCGTAGATGATCGTTCTAAGGGGCATACCGAAAGGTACTTCAACGACACCGGTGTTCACGATATTGCCCGACAGGGATATGCATTTCGTTCCCTTGCTGTTCTCGCTGCCAATACCCGCATACCACTCCGCGCCCTTGTCGATTATCAGGGGCACATTGGCCCATGTTTCCACGTTGTTGAGGTTGCTGGGCCTTTCCCAAATGCCCCTCACAGAGGTGCGAATGTATTTCGGCCTCGGCTCCGGCGGCTTGCCCTCGATAGATCTCATTAAAGCGCTCGACTCGCCTGAGACGAATATTCCCACATCAAGATGTACTTCAACCTTGAAATCGAAGCCCGAGCCAAGAATATTTTTTCCCAAGAATCCGTACTCCTCAGCCTTGGCAAGGGCCTCCGAAATGTTGGCCCTCAATTCGAGAGAGTCATGGCGCGTGTAGATAAAGCCCTGATGAGCTCCTATTGCGTAGCCGCCTATAATAAGACCCTCCAGTATCCTGTGGGGATTTCCCTGGAAGAGCGCCCTGTCCATATACGCTCCCGGCTCTCCCTCGTGACCGTTGACGATCACATATTTCTCTTCACCTTTGGCATTACGGGTGGTCTCCCATTTCGAACCGACAGGGAATCCGCCGCCGCCTCTCCCTCTCAGGCTCGCCTTCTTAATCTCCTCAAGAACTTCCAACGGACTCATCATGGAGAGCGTCTTCGCGAGGGCGGCATAACCACCGATGCCTATATAATCTTCAATCTTCTTTGGATCTATTCTTGCATTGTCGCCTATGAGATTTTGTACCTGGTTGCTGTAAAACGGTATCTCATTCCGGTATACTTTCTTTGCTCCGTTGGCATCAGTGTACACCAAACGGTCTATGATTTTTTTTCCGATCACTGTTTGAGAAAGAATGTCTGCCGCATCCTCCGGCTTCACCTGAACATAGCAGATCTCTTCCGGATAGATGACGATGTTGGGACCCTGCGCACAGAACCCGTGGCAGCCCGTCACCTTCACATCGATATTATCCGCCTGCTTCTTGTTCTTGATCTCATCTTGAAAGGCTTTGATCACGCCTTGGTTGCCTAAACCCAGGCAACTCGTTCCCCCGCATATGGCGATACAGGGTCTACCAGGATTCTTCTTCGATAAAATTTCTTTTCTCAGGTCTTCTAACTCACCAGCCGAATTTATCCTTGACATAATCTCTACCTATTCATAATTTTTCAGCACTTCTTCAATGTTATCAGGGGTCAGCCTGCTATGGTGATTTCCGTCGATCACTACCTCAGGCCCCAGAGCGCAACAACCCAAACAGCTGCCCGATTCCAAACTAAACCTTGAATCTGCCGTCGTCTCACCGGGCTTGATGCCCGTCAAATCCTGGACTTTATCAAGGAGATCCTGGGCACCATGCAGATGACACGAAGAACCCATACATACATGAATCTCATGCCGCCCTTTGGGATTCAGACTGAACGTCTTGTAAAAAGTAACGATATGCAAAATGTCGCTCAACGGCACGTTGAGTTTTTCGCTGACCGTCTGCAGCACCTCCCTCGGGAGCCAGTGATTCTCATGCTGAATATCCATGAGCACCTGTATTAACGAACGTTCTTCGCCGTTATATTTACCGATAATCCGGTCAATCATGTCCTTATCCATAACGCTTGCGCTGACCCTCCATATTTCCCTTATACCCTCGCCTGTCTTCTTATCCTGGGCGGGAGCGTGAACTTTTTATTTTCGTCCAACATCAGAAAACCCTGTCGTTCAGATCTGTTTGTATATTTCACCACATCAGAAAGACTAAGGCCCAGCCGTTCCGATATCTCGTCGCACGAAAGAGGACCATCCTTGAGGAGAAACAGGATACTGTTCATCTCCAGCTTGTCGACGATCATCTCGCGGAATACCAGGTCAACATCATCACTGGCGAAGAACTGATTATATTCCTCAACTGTGTTAAAAGGCACTCTTAGCCTCTCCCTTTCAACCAGCTTGATATAGGGAAGCAAATTCACCACTGTGTCAAGCCTGACCTTCAGTGCCTTCTCATCTATCCCTTCACCAGCTCCCAGGGAACCCATTTCCTTAATCTTTCCGGAAACCTCATTCATTGCTTCCGCAAACTGTATCCCTTCTGAGGCCCCCACCCATTCAAGTCTCAGTCTGTCTGGGTTGATACCTATGTACTTCATAATTCTCTTACATAGAAGCGACATACCGAGGGCATGATAATTTCCTTCGGTAACGTAATGGCATTCACCGGGGTGGCAACCGCCGACATACACCCCATCCGCACCGTTCGAGAATGCCTGGAATATGAATGCAGGGTCCACTCTGCCTGTGCACATAACTCTGACAAGCCTTATCTCAGGCGAATATTGCAGTCTGGAAACTCCAGCCAGATCAGCAGCGCCGTACCCTCACCAGAAACAAATGAAGCCCAGGATCCTCGGTTTAAACTCAAATTCCATACCCATTCTTATCTCCTGCTAAATTCGTTAATCCCCGTTCCCTTGCAACCTAACTCCTCGCAACCGCCTGAACCGCCTCGTTCACCTGCCTGGCGATCTCCTCGTTCGTGAAATGTTGGAGCGAAATTGCCCCGCTTGGACATTTCGGGTTACACAGACCGTCTCCTTTGCAAAGAACAGGGTTAACTCTGGCTTTTTTGCCCTGCGGCGTATCATAAAAGTCTATGGCGCCATATTTACAGACTGAAATACAAGCCCCGCAAGACACACAATCACTCTCTTTAACCGCGCACACCGCGCCCGAAGCCGTCACCGAATCTTTTGAAAGAATGGTCACAGCCCGGCCTGCCGCGCCGTATGCCTGACTAATTGCCTCCGATATATGCTTAGGGTAGTGAGCGGTTCCGCACAAGAAAACCCCGTCTGCCGCAAAATCAACTGGCCTCAGCTTTACATGGGCCTCCTGGAAGAATCCGTCAGGATTAACTGCAACCTTGAAAAATCTCGACATTTCATTGTTTGAGGCGGCAGGTACAACGGCAGCAGACAGGGCCACTATGTCCGCGTCCAGCTTGATCTTCTTTCCGAGCACATAATCAACAGCGGTCACCTTTAGCACCATTCGCCCATCATCAGCCTCGCCAGGTTCAACTACCGGTTCGGCGCCTTGCTCATATCGGATGAATCTCACACCCTTATTTGCTGCTTCCCTGTAAAAATCCTCCCGTAGTCCATAGGTCCTCATATCCCTGAATAGCATGTAGATATCCACGTCAGGCTTCGACTCTTTCAGCTTCAAGGCGTTCTTTACAGCCTCGCTACAGCATATCCTGCTGCAGTAATTCCTTTCCTTATTTCTGCAACCCACACACTGGATCATAACAACGCTCTGTGCGTCGGTCACCTTCTCCGCGCCTTTAAAAATCATCTCCTCCAGCTCAAGTTGAGTTACAACCCTCTCGTCCTTGCCGTACAGATATTCTTTCGGCTTGTATTCTTCGGCGCCGGTAGCTATCACCGCCACTCCGTGCCTGATCTCTCTTTCCATTTGTCCGACTTTCAGCTTAGTGGTGAAATTGCCTATATATCCGCCCGCCTCAGTGATCACAGTATCGGTAAGGGCGTGGACCATCGGGTGCTGATACACTTTTTTCACAAGGTCATTCACATGGGCCTGAACATCGAGGCCATCCAGCGTATAATAAATTAGGCGGGCCATACCGCCCAGTTCGGACTCCTTCTCTACCAAGAACACTTCAAAACCCTGATTCCCCAAGCTAAGCGCGCTCGTCATCCCTGACACGCCTCCACCGATCACCAGTCCTCTTTTGTCGACCGGCAACTGGAATTCCTCCAAAGGCTTCAACAGTGCAGACCTTGCCACCGACATACGGACGATATCCTTTGCCTTTTTTGTGGCTACTTCTTTCTCTCGAGAATGTACCCAGGAACAATGCTCCCTGATATTAGCCATGTCGAAGAAGTACTGGTTGATCCCGCCTTCACGGAGCGTGTCTCTGAAGAGAGGCTCGTGGGTCCTAGGCGTACATGCCGCCACGACCACCCGATTGAGTCCTTTTTCCTTGATCGCGTCCGATATCTGACGGGCATTGTCGGTGGAGCACGCGAACAACGCCTCCTCGGCATGGACGACATTTTTTAGACCAGACGCATATTCCACCACCGACGAAATATCCACCACCCTGCCTATATTGGCCCCGCAGTGGCAGACAAAGACTCCGATCCTGGGCTCTTCTTTAGACACATCGCGTTCCGCAGGATATTCCCTGGCCTTTGCAAGCTTGTCCCTTCTTTTCGCAAGAAGCTGGCCGCAAAGAGCATCCGCCCCACTCGCCGTCACAACCGACTCCGGAATATCTACAGGTCCCTGGAACGCCCCACTTACGAACACTCCTGGACGCGTGGTCTCCATAGGATTTACAGGGTTAGTCTTGCAGAATCCCTTATCATTAAGTTCAATACCGAAGGTTTCGGAGAGCTCTTTGAAATCATCCGGAGGGTTCAGTCCCACCGACAGCACTACCATGTCGAATTCCTCTTCTTTTACCCCGTCATCGGTAGTGGAATATCGTATCGTAACGCTCTTGTTCTCAGGATTCTCTTTTCCGATAGACACGTAACTTCTTATGAATCTTATCCCGGGAAGATTCTCTGCCCTTTGGTAGAAGCGTTCAAAGTCTTTCCCATAGGCTCTGATGTCGTTGTGAAATATGGTGCACTCCGCATCCGCATCATGGTCTTTCGTGAGGATCACCTGTTTCTGTGTGTAGGCACAGCAGACCGCAGAGCAGTAGCTGTTGCCTCCTTCCAGCACCTGCCTTGATCCCACGCACTGAATCCATGCGATCTTGTGGGGATATTTCCTATCGGAGGACCGCAGTATCTCGCCCTCATACGGGCCGGTAGCGCAGAGCAGACGCTCGTATTCGAGACTTGTAACTACATTTTCGAAGAGCCCGTAGCCGTAATCATTTCTCATCAATGGATTGAAGGGCTCAAAACCTGGAGCAAGAATGATTGCCCCTACCTCTATTTCCATCTTTTCTTGCTTCTGGAAGAGATCAATGGCCTTATTTTTACATACCCCCGCGCAAATCGTACATTTTTCGTTCTGCAGGAAATGGCACTTACCGCGGTCGATGTATGTCACGAGAGGTACTGCCTGCGAAAAATAGATATGTACTGCCTTGCTCAGACAAAGATTCTGATTGTATTCATCCTGGATTTGGGCAGGACAGAACTCAACGCAGATACCGCAACCCGTACATTTATCCTCTTCAATGTATCTCGGTTTTTTGATCAGGGTTACCTTGTATTCGCCTGCTTCACCTTCAATCTTCTCAACATCTGTATAAGTCAGGATCTCGATATTGGGATGTCTGCTGCATTCAATGAACTTCGGAGATTCGATGCACATGGAGCAGTCGTTTGTAGGGAAGGTCTTATCAAGCTGCGCCATATGGCCGCCGATCGCCGGCGCCTTATCAACGAGGTATACCTTAAAGCCCGAGGAGGCAAGATCAAGAGAGGCCTGGATGCCGCTTATCCCTCCGCCAACAACCATTACGTCTCCGGCGTTGGTCATCCCCAAGCTTTTGCGAAGTTGCTCAAACTGTTCTTTATCGACTATTCCTTTTTCCACTTTTCTATGCCCTCATCAGGTTCATTCGGTTCGCTACATCACTTCCTGGATGATCTCCATAATATCTTTCACCTGTATGTCGTCCGCATGATTAGTGACAAGCCTGCTATCCTCGAGAGCAGTGATGCAATAAGGACAGGAGGTAGCCAACTCCTCTGCGCCAAGTTCTATAGCCTGCTCCACTCTCATGTTGGAGAAACGTTCATACTTTTCCGTTTCCGCCCATATCCTTCCACCGCCCATTCCGCAGCACATGCTATCGACGCGTACCTCGGGAAGCTCAGTCAGGCTTACGCCTGGTATTTTGGCAAGGGCTTCTCTCGGCTCGTCAAAGATGTCGTTGTGCCGTCCCAGATAGCAAGGGTCATGGTATGCGATCTTCTTGCTATAATCCTTTGCAATCTCCAATTTGCCTTCGTTCATTAGTTGGGCAACAAACTGAGAGGTATGGATAACCTCAAAATTCACATTGAACTGAGTGTATTCGTTTTTAAAAGTATGGTAGCAATGGGGCGAGGAGACAAGGATCGTCTTTACACCATTATCTATAAAAGTTTTGATGTTCTCCCGGGCCAACTTTTTGAAAAGCGCCTCATTGCCTGTCTTTCGGATGCTCTCTCCGCAGCAATTTTCCTTTGAACCTAATATCCCGTAATTGACTCCGGCTTTATTGAGAATCTTCGCGGTCGCCTGGGCTACTTTTTTTAGACGTGGATCATAACTTGCATAACAGCAGGGGAAATAAAGGATGTCCATCCCTTCGGCAAAAGGTTTTACCCCCAACCCCTCTGCCCAGTCTGCGCGGGCCGCTCTGTCTTCATTGAAAGGATTGCCTGTAGTGGTCAGACCTGAGCTGACGGTACGGTAGGCTTTGACGTCACTCGTGAATACGCCGTATCCGCTGGCCATCCTGCGAATCGCGACCATATCGTCGATCTGCTTCACGTCGCGAGGGCAACGCTGTGGGCACTTGCCACAGGTGGTACAGCGCCATATCTCTTCTTTTTCGATCTCGGTGGCACCGAATGCCGCCTCACGAACGAGCTTGCGCATACTGAATTTTCTGACCTTATTCCAAGGGCACACTGTATCGCATTTTCCGCACTGATAACAGTACGTAACGGCTTCGCCACCACCCTGTTCTATTTCAGCGATTACTTCTTTAAAGGGTGCTATCGTTTCCATTGCCTTTCCCGATAATCCTCTAACTATGCACTAATAGTTTATTCTTCCGACACACGGACGACTGTGTCCATCACTTTCTTCAGACCGTATCTCTTTATCAGAAATTTCAGTCCTGCCTCCATGTCTGTCTGTTTCGCTTCCTCTTTTCTTATCTCTTCTTCCCGTTCCTCAAGCGTCAGGGCGCCGAATGTGCATGCATCCACGCACATGGGCTTTTCCATAGGCGGGACGGTCTCACACATATCACACTTAAGCGGAAGACCAGAATCAGGATCTCTGAAGGAATCCCTCGACGGGCAGGAAGCAGGACAGAATGTGCATTCGTCATATTCTTTACCGTCGATCACGTACGCATGCCTCCCGTTACACTCCGCTTCAGCATAATCACCCGCCCGTATTGGCACAAAAACATCCTTTACTTCATCTATAACTACCATGATCCGGGAACGTGCAGTATTGACCGAGCTGAACCTTGGTACGGCATGGAAGGCGGAGCATGCGATCTCGCACGCCCTGCACCCCACACACTTCTTTGTATCAACTTTTATACTTTTGACTATTCTTTTCCCGTTGTTCTCCACGATGGTACTCCCTTTCTTTATTCCTTCTCTTTCTTGGCTCTGGCATCGTTGAGGGCAGTAACTTCATCTCCCATCAACACGCCTTCCTTGATCAGTCTGTCCGCCACATATCCAATGCCAAGTTTCCGCAGGGTCTCTTTGGTGGGAATTCCATCAAAAGTCCAACCCTTAAAGTCATAATATTTCGTCAGCAGTTGCTGTTCATACTCTTCGTTTCTCACCGCCCAGTGATCCTCCGGCGGCCTCTCCATGTATCTCCTCAAGCCCCATCTCGCGTTGAGAGCCCTTACCATATTTCTGTTGCGCATAAAACATTCCCACAATCTGTCTTTGTTGAAATCCATCCCTGTGGCAAGAGAGATTATCTCCGACATGTTCCATACATTGTACCCCGTGGCACCGCCAAACTGACCCTGGAAGGATGAGACAAATCCGCAGAAACCCAGTGAGTCATCCAAATAGTGCATACACTCGTTCCAATCAGTAATGGCGCACATGGCATCATCAGGCAGCTGGTCGCGTTTTTCCCACTGCCGGAACCATTCCGCGAACTTCTTGTCTGGAAGCCCTTTCCATCTCCGAATAAATTCTTCCCTCGCCTCCGGATCAGGAATCGGGTCTTGCGGAAAAGAACCTTCAATCTGGGTGATAGCCATATCTTCACCGGTGGCTATCATGAGGAAATAGGCTGGATTAAGCTTGCCGAGTTTGATTGGCAGTTGCTCCAATTTCTTGACAGTATTGTGATCGAATTTCTCAGCGCCGTGACCTATGATAACGGCCGCTGCAGAGGTACCATTGGCCAGGACATCGCCTATTCCCTCTCTGAACGCAATTTTGTGAAGAAGGTAGTAGAATCTTGCCCTGATATCGGCAGGCATTCCGGGAAAATCGCTGTCTTTCAGTATCCCCTCATCTAGAAGCTCCAGGGCGAAAGCAATGAGCTGCGGCGTCGAATAAGAATCAAGGCCCAGATCCTGCGACATGCCAAGTATCTCATAAGTGAAATCCAGTTCCTGGAAAGACGCCATGTGATAGGTATCTTTTCCATAGCATTTATAGGAGAACCGCTGCCGTCCAGGCCACTTGATTACGTTATGGCAGGCCTTTGGACAGTTCCAACAGCCTGTGTGTCTGCTCAGGTGATCGTACTTCACATTCCGCCACCTCTCTTCCAGGGAAGCGCTCCAGAAGTTCTTGCGGCGCACGCGGGAGTTACCCCAGGAAAAATTGTTGTGATGGAAGCTGTCATCCTCGTCTACTGCCATCCAGTCCCCTACATTTGGGTTTTTGTCCAGATCCTTCCGGAGCCGCGAGCACATCTCCCAGAGCTCCGCAGGGTGGGCGACGTTAACATCCTTTGTTCCCCTGATGGCAATAGCCTTTACTTTCTTGTCTCCCATGACCGGACCTACTGTCCGGGATGCACTTGAGTTGCCGCAGTCAATGGAAGCGGTCATCACCCTGTTCTCTCCTGCCGGACCGATTGCTGACACCCATGCCCTCGGCTCCCTCAATTCCTCCTTGATGAGCCGCTGGGTATCATGCATGCCTTTTCCCCGGAGGTGCGTAGCGTCGCGAATCTCGACGTTGTCGTTATGTATATAAATGTAGACCAGGTCAGGCGCCTTGCCTTTAAGGATGATTCTGTCATACCCGGCCATCTTCATCTCGGCTCCGAAGAATCCACCCATCAGGGAGTGTCCCATCAGCCCATTGAGAGGAGTAATGGTATCAACAGAAACGCGGTTTGCGCCCGGAACAGGCGTTCCGTTCAGGAGACCGCTGCTGAATATGAGCAGGTTATCAGGAGACCACGGATCAATTCCCGGAGTTACGCGGTCAAGCAGCAATTTCGCAGCGATACCGTTGCCACCTAAGTGGTTCGCCGTATCCTTTGGGTCGGTCTCTACTTTGTCAATACTTCCCCGTGACAAATCAATTTCTAAATTATACCCTGTTTCTGCGTATCTCATGATTTTATTACTCCTCTATATCTCTTAGCGGATCGCAACTTAATCCTGTGCAGACAGATAATATTTCACGAGTTTCCATGGCACGCTCTAATAGCGTACGGTCATCTGACCATGTCCGCCTTTCTTTTCCTTCACTTCAACTTTCGCCTCTTCCTTTGCCAAAGGCGCGAACTCCGTCTCGGTGACCGGAAGGAGCCAGATAACTTCATTCAACTCATTTCTGAGGATCATCTCGGCCGCTTCCAGATCAGGGGCCTCAATCTCCTTTAAATTGCAATATACCCTGAAAAACATATCTACCCTCCCCTCCCAATCTTTATATATCCTTATATACTATAACTATATCCAAAGAACATAAGCCCTTTCTATTCCCCCGTATATTAAGCCTTTCCAGCATCCACCCGTTACACCAACC
>JAISPL010000042.1 GCA_031274925.1 Syntrophobacterales bacterium
CCGCAGGCTTGTGAGCTACAAAAAAGAGTAAGCTTTGATATACCGAATATACCGATAACTTAAATTAAGCAACATAACCCCGTCAGGGATAAACAAATAAGCCCTGACGGGGTTATGTTGTATAGAAATATCATTGTACTCCCATGATAGACGATGTTCCTTATCGACAGCATTGTTAATGTGATTGATAGTTTGCAATCGCAAGTGATGGAAGGAGTCAGGGAAGTTACCTTGACTGTTGCAAAGACGGTTTTAACGGCCAATGGCATAGGAATCATGGGCGGCGGCGGTACGCCCGGACCTTTGGGCTTGCCAATATGAGCGCCGCTAAAAAAATCACGCAGAGCGTCACGAAGTAATCTCCGTAACGGATGTAGAGCGTTTTTGTCTCTTTTAAGGTGAACTCCCCTGTCAGCACTGCCGGCTCGAAGATCGGGGTCTTCTTTCGGATGCGGCCCTGGGGGTCTATGATGGCGCTGATCCCGGTATTTGCCGCCCTTAGCACAAACCTGTCGGATTCCACAGCCCTGAACACATAAAACGCAAGGTGCTGATATGGGGCAGACGTGCGGTCATACCAGGCGTCGTTCGTGATATTTACAAGGACCTGGGCGCCCCTTTGCACAGTCTCTCTTGTTATGTAAGGGAATACGCCCTCATAGCAGATGAGCATGCCGATCCTGCCTTTATCTGTGCACACCGGCTCATGGTTTTCTCCTGGAAAAAACTCACCGACCTGCATGCTTAATTTTTCGCTTAGTTTTTCAAGGAAGGAAAGCCAGGACCTGAGCGGCGTGTACTCCCCGAAGGGGACGAGGTGGCCCTTGCTGTACCGTCCCTCTTCTCTGTTGTCGGGGCCGAGCACATAAGCGGAGTTATAAAGTCTGTTGTCTGCGGTCCTCGATACGGTACCGAAGAGGAGGAGGGCCCCGGTAATGGAGGGTAAACTCCCTATATATGTTTTTACATTAGGCTCCTGATCGAAGATAACAGGTATCGCGGTTTCTGGCCACACCACAATGTTGACGTCTTTATCTGTATTCACCGTGGCCTGGTAGTACGTGTTGACGGTCTTTACCTTGAACGCTTCGTCCCACTTGACGTCTTGGGCGATATTTCCCTGTATTATAGCGGCTTTCAATCCACCAGAATCTTGGGAATGGAGTTTTGCGATTCCATATGTGATTGATGAAAGCAACAAGACAAATATGACGGCAGAATATACGAGGGAAATCTTTCTTCTGCGGAGCAGAGTGAAGGCAATGGCATTCACCGCCACAATGAGGAAGGAGATGAAATAGGTACCCGTAATGGAGGCCACCTGAATAAAAGGGAGGAAGTTATATTGCGAGTGGGCCAGGAAACTCCAAGGGAATCCTGTGAGAAGAGCGCCTCTCAGGTATTCAAGCATTATCCAGATTGGAGGTGCGGTGAGATAGAAAGGGATGGAGAACTTGTTCTGAAGAAACATGATCCCGAGAGCGAAGCATGCCGTATAGGTGGCCATATAAAATACGAACAGCATTAGGATGAGAAAACTGAGATAGATATTGATGCCGCCATACTTGTGCATGGCGACGATAACCCAGTAAATCAATCCCAGGTAGCAGGCGACCCCGGTGATATAGCCCGATATCAGGCTTCGCCGAAAACTTCCTTCGTCCAGCGAATAGAACAGGGGAATGAGGGCAAAAAAGGCGAGATATGAGAGAGAAACAGGCGGCTGGATGAGGACGAGCAGGGCACCTGAGAGGAGAGGAAGGCTAAAGGGTGATCTCTTTATAGATTTCAAGCGACGTAACATACGTGAGAAGCTTTTTTTCCCTGTATCTCATTCTCCTGCTCTCGTTGCCTCCCTTTTCGTGGTCAAAACCGACTATATGAAGTAACCCATGAATAATAAGGGCGGCAACCCTTTCGTAGAAAGGGATGTGAGCCCCATCTGCCTCTTCCTGCGCCTTCTCAAGAGAGATTATAATATCGCCGATTATTTCACAAGGTAATTCCGGCATTTCCGGTTTACGTGCCTCCCCGGGACCGACTGCGGCGCCGGAGGAGCTTCCGTGACAGACCCCTCCAAGATAAGAAAAAGATATCACATTCGTTGGCCTGTCTTTTCCGAAAAATTCCCTGTTCAGTTTTTGTATTTGCCTGTTATTAATAAACAGGATGCTCACATCCTTATCCGGTAGCTTTAAATACTTGAGTAGGTTTTCCGTTATCTTTTGTATGCGCCTTTTGTCCGTTTTGAACGATCTTTGGGAATCTCTTATCAGCGCCGTCATTGGTTGTCCTTTCCGGGTATTGTATTCGATGGTGGAATATGCCTATCAGGATCGTGATGAAGCTTTTTTGAATTGCATAGAGGTCCTTCAACGTAAGTTCACACTCGTCAAGTTGCCCGTCAAGGAATATATTCTCTATGATATTTTGAATATGCGTCTCAATCCGCTTCGGCGTCGGCTCTTCAAGAGTCCTTGATGACGCCTCTACTGCATCGGCGAGCATGAGAATGCCTGCATCCCTTGTCTGGGGTTTAGGCCCCAAGTATCTGAAATCATTTTCGTTTACGAGATGAAACTTCGGGTCCTCCAATTCCTTCGCCCTGCTGAAAAAATAACTGACCACGCTGGTTCCATGGTGCTGACGTATCATTTCCGTTATTTTTCGTCCGAGTTTGTATTTGTCGGCAAGATCAACGCCTTCTTTTACGTGGGAAAGAATGATGAGGGCGCTCATGTTAGGGCTTAGCCCCTTGTGAGCGTCATCAAAACTGATCCTGTTTTCAATGAAATAATGAGGCAGTTTAAGTTTTCCTATGTCGTGGTAATACGCTGATACGCGGGTCAGGAGAGGGTGGGCTCCGATACTCTCGGCAGCGGCTTTCGCAAGGTTGCCCACAAGAATGCTGTGATGATACGTGCCCGGGGCTTCAACCATCATGGCTTCAAGGAGTGGGTGTTCAAGGTTTGCCAACTCCAGGAGTTTTATGTCCGTGGTGTAGGCGAAGAGATGTTCTATGATGGGAAGGAGACCGAGGGCGATAAAACTGCTCCCTATACCGCTCAAAAGGATAAAGACTATTTTTATGGGAATGTCGGACAGAGATTCTCCGAAAAACACGTGAAAAAGAATCATGGCGAAGCTCATGATAAAGGCAGTGTAGATCCCTGCCTTCAGGATCGTGTTCCTGTTCTCACATCTTCCAGAGAAATGGGAGGCAAGGATGTTTGCGAGCAGAGTATAGAGAAATACGGCAAAGCTTTCCTGAAAAGCAAATCCCATGGCTATACTTAAGATAAGAGAAAAAATGATGGTGGCTTCCGAAAAGAGGACGATCCTCATTATGATCCCGAACAGAAATATGGGTACAATGTAGAATATGTAAGTCGCATTGTCTTGGACGAAATATCCGAAAATGAGGACCAGCGCTTTTACGAAGGAAATAGTAAATACAGTGAGAAGGGAGCCAAAGATAAGGTCTTTTTGTGACAGTGCAAATTTCTTGATGTTTGTCCGGGCATATTCATAAATGACGGCAATGGACAGAAAGAGCAAAGCAAAGATGGACAGGAACTTCCCAATTACCACCTCCTTTTTTTCAAGCTCGTTTAGTCGTGAAAGGATACTGAGATGTAAATCGTTGACCCGTTCCCCTTCTCTGACGATGATTTCGCCTTTTTTTACCGTTATCCCGGTCCCGGGGATACGCAACTCTGAGGGAGATTTGATGTTCTCCCTCGAAATATCACCAAGATTGTACCTGGCGATCTGGAATGGATACCTGATATGTATGATTAGAGTGAGAGCTAAAGCAAAGAAGAAAAGAACAGAAATTTTTTTCCAGTCGGGATGTGAGGTAGGTTTATCTTTCTTATCCTTAAGAATTTGCATTGTTCCTACCCCTAGATTCCGACTCTCTTGTTGAATAAGCCTTGATGATTTTCTGAAGCAGAGGGTGCCTAACCACGTCTCTGCCGGTGAAATACACAAACTGAATACCCTTTATTCCCTTGAGAATACCCTGAATTTCCACAAGGCCGCTCGATTTCTTGTCCGGGAGGTCAATCTGTGTCACATCACCGGCAATCACGGTCTTTGAGGAGAATCCGAGCCTCGTAAGAAACATTTTCATCTGTTCTGACACCGTGTTCTGGGCCTCGTCAAGAATGATAAAGGCATCGTTCAGAGTTCTTCCTCTCATGAAAGCCAGGGGCGCGATCTCTATTATCCCCTTTTCGAGCAGCCTGGTGGCCCTTTCCATGTCTACCATGTCGTAGAGCGCGTCATAGAGAGGTCTAAGGTAAGGATTTACTTTATCGTGCAAAGTCCCGGGAAGGAAGCCGAGCTTTTCCCCCGCTTCAATGGCCGGTCTGGTCAGAATGATCCTGGACACCTCTTTTCTGTAATACGAGGAGAGGGCCATGGCCATGGCGAGATATGTCTTGCCGGTGCCCGCCGGGCCTATGCCGATAACCATGTCGTGCTTTTTTACAGCCTCTATATAAATCTTCTGATTGCGCGTCTTCGGGGTTATCAGCTTCTTTGAGGGGAAAATATAGATCTGGTCTTTGTATAACTCGTCAAGCATATTATTGGTATGGACGATGTGGCGTACCGCATGATCTATATCGGCCTGGTTCACGATAAAGCCTTTCTTGATGATCCCATGAAGCTGTCCGATTACCTTATTGGTGTTTTCAATTTCTTTTTTTTCGCCTATGATCGTGAGATGGTTGCCTCTGATGCTGGTCTTTACATTGAAGTATTTCTTCAGGTATTTTATATTTTCATCCTGCGGACCAAATAGATTTCGCGCAACATTTGTGTCATCAAAGGAAAGCTTTAAGAGCCCTTCCTCGTGTCTTCTGTCTTCCAAAAAAGCCGATTGACCTCCTCATCAGGGACTAATTTTCTAGAGAACATTATATCATAATAATGGCATTTGCAATAGGCTTGTCCATAAATATCTTGCTCACCGACCAGAGGCAGAGCATTGTATCTGGTCCTGGATGTATGCCCATCTTTATCAACATTTCTGAATGTTGTTCTCCAGGTAATGCATCTTTTTCTGAGAGGGTAACGAAATAGGAAGGTACGTCGATAAATCATTGCGTTGTTTCTTTTCCCTTCGTGATGGTGTCGGTATATGAGGTTGGATGAGGTGTTCCGCCCAAGACATGCTCTGTAGCATCGCGGGTCTTAAGAATGATCCTGCGAATCCGAAGAACAAGGGCGAATGGCTATCACTGCCGTTGAAACCGATGAACATGGCATGGCCCTGTTTGGGGTAAATGAGGAGATCAGCAGAAGATCCGGGTTTGACCCAAGCGCACCCCGTGTGTTGGTAACCCAAGTCATTGTGGGTAACCTCGAACCTGCAAGTCATCATGGAGGGGTTGCAACCGTGAGCAATCGGGCCATGGTCTCGGGTTTTAGCGTTTCTGTCGTGAAGAGACGGGAGGTCCAAGCCAGCATGTCATATGCAATCGATATGCCTGCCCCCGAAGCGTATTGCCCGGAGAAACTCCATGAGTTCCATAATTGATGGTTGAGTCTGGCCGTCCTGCCAAGCATTCCCGGCGTACTGAGTCTAGGAAATTTGCCCGTTAGCGTAATCGCACCTAGGCCATATTTCCAGGCGTTAATGAAGTGGTTTTTACACTTTTCCACTGTGCAGTGCGCTGCAGCTTCGGCGACGAAGAATAGGTAGTGTAGCTATTGGCGACGGAATAGATGTAGCCTATCTTGGAACCAACGCCAAAGGCGCCGTTTAGTCTATGATCCGGCTTATCGTACCCATTTCCCGTTCTGTTCCTTTCTGGGAAGGTAGATAAACTTCAAGCCAAGACCCACCGCTATCATGGCCAGGCTCAATATCTGTCCCATGGACAGAATGCCCAGAAAATAACCTAATTGCAGGTCAGGCTCCCTGAATAGCTCACAGAATATTCTGAAAACGCCGTAAAGCACAAGAAAAAGGGCGAGTACATCCCCGTCCCTTTTCTTCTTGTCTTTATATATCCAAAGGACAATGAACATTACGAGACCTTCCAAGAATGCCTCGTAGAGTTGCGAAGGGTGCCTTGGCTGTGCGCCCCCCTGGGGGAATATCATAGCCCATGGGAACTGTGAAGGTTTCCCAAAGAGCTCACCGTTGATGAAATTGCCTATCCTTCCGAACATGAGACCAACAGGGCAGGTAGGAATGATAAGGTCTCCAATGCCGAAAAAGTTGAGGCGTTTTCGCTTTATTGTAATATAGCCTGCAATGGTTGCCCCTATGAGTCCTCCGTGAAAGGACATGCCGCCATGCCAAAGTGCCAGAGCCTCAGCGGGATGCTCCAAATAAAATCCAAGATTGTAAAAAAGAACGTACCCGAGCCTCGCCCCCACGATAAGCCCGAGGATGAGACAAAAAAAGAGGTCGTCAATTGTGGTTTGAGCGATACTGATTTTTTTCTTTCTTAATTGGTAACACAATAAGAGATACGAAGAGATAAAACCGAAAGCGTACATGAGGCCGTACCACCGGAGAGCTAGCGGTCCTATCTTGACGATCACCGGATCTATGTCGGGATAGCTGATCATGGTTGTCTTCCCTCCTCATCAGTTCTTTGCCCGTACATTTGCCTTACGCCCATTAACCTTCCCATCCGCCCAACCTCCGTGCCTATTCTCAGATCTCATTTTTCCTGATCACTTCCCACAATTCAGACGCCTCTTTGAAGACCATTCCCTGACACCAGCACGCCCTTGCGGCATCCACATTTTCCGCAATATCATCAACATAGAATACGCTCCCCGAAGAAATGTCCATTTTTTCGAAAATCACGTCAAATATCCGTTTCTTTGGTTTTTTGGCGCCAACCTCGAACGATAGTATCCATTCGTCGAAGGCATGCACGATGGGGTAGGTCTTTATGATATATGAAAAATGGAGCTCATTCGTATTGCTCAGCAAGAAAAGAGGCAGCCTTTTAAATTTGAGATATTGTATTGCCTCATCCATGTCGGGATTACTCTGAAAAATTGGGTTCCAGATATTCTTAAACTCGTCAAAGCTGATTTGCAGTTCATAACGGTCCCTGATGATCACGAAGAATTCCATAGAGGAAATGAGACCTTCTTCATAGGGATTGACGAGTCCATTCTCCATATCGAACATAAAAGAGAAAAATTCTTGAGGGGAGGGAACAATCTTCCTCCGGGTTTTTTTGAGCAGCCTTATCGCGATCTGTCTGTGCTCAAAAGGGAGGATCACATTTCCCAGATCAAACACAAAGAGTTTTATCATAAATAAATACCTTTACAGGTTTCAAGGGACCGTACAGATCGAATGGATCTTCAAGATGCCGCCACCCCGTGATATGGAGGAATTTTTTCCCTTTATGATATTTCCTTAGGACGGCGATTTTGTTGCTCATGTATTGGTCTCTCATGGACATCTCTTCTGTGTATGTCCCTGTTTTTACCCCTTTATCAAAGAAGAGTCGGGCCAGCACCTTCTCTTGATCGGCCCTTCCTTCGCTCTTTTGTGTCAGAAACCTTTCCAGATTGTCGGTACTCAGGAATTTCTCCATTTCTTTGAGCTTGATATAAGAAAAAAAATCCATATCAACCAGGTGGAGCGGTACGCCGTGCTCTTGTGCATACCGGGACGCTCTGTCGAATTCGTAAGGCATCGCGACATATGTGAGTACCATAGATAACGTATTGTCATAACACGGCAGGTTATTCTTTTTCAATCTGTTATACGCCTCTTCGATTTGTCTTTTCAACGCAGGTCCCATTTCCTTTCTGAATCTCATGCTGTAATGGGAGAATTCTAGTGTAATTACCCGTGGTTCGACGGCCTCAAGCCAACGGTCGAGTAATCCGGAACCGTTCTCGTCTTTATGAATTGCGCCGAGCATAATAAGTCCGTCTGCGGGCCGGAGAACCGCCTCAGAAACAGTGTCTTTCGGGAGCAAGCAGTTGTCCTTGCTGCTACCAGGACCTTTGGTATCAAATGATCCCATAAGTCTTTTAGATATCATATCTTTTGTGGAAAATGTCAAGAAGCCGCAGGATCAGAGTTTCCTTAATCCCGGCACGATTACATACTGAACTAGAATTCCCATCCTTCACGTGGCAAGAGATTGACTTGCACTATTATGGCACGCCAGATACAGGCTCTCTGGGGCAAGCTCATGAGTCTAGGAATTTAAACCGCATCTCTTAGCTTGAAATTTTCCTCTTGATCGCGACAGAAAGGTCAGCCCTTGAAAGATATTTCTTTGGTGCCGATGCCGTAGAGTTTCATGAGACGGAACATTTCTTTCGTGGATACAGAGCGACGTTTCTGTATTTCCCTTCTCTTCGCCAATATGCGGGGAAGGCCTCTCAGACTGTCTCGCCACGCCCTGAAAAGGATTAGCATGAGCATTCCTCTGGAGTAGGTCTTCGAAAATGCGCCCGACGCTCCTCTGCCCGTGAATGCGCCGTACGTCTGAAGTATGTATCTGTAAAACGTAAAAAACTCACCATAGAGAATCAAAGGGAAGGGAAAATTCTTGACCTGAAGCCATATCCGGTTTCTTTCTACCAGATAAGCCTTGAGAGAGGAATAAGTTCCTGAAGAAGCGGAGTGAAGATGCCATGCGAGAGCGGAAGGAGCATATATACACCGCCATCCCCTGAGGCGTGCCCGCCACCCTACATCCGTATCATCCGCATAGGCGAAGAAATCCTCGTCGTAATATTCATCGCCCACCTTTATATCTTCAAGCATTTCTCTTCTGTAAAGGGCACAGCATCCGCTTGCAAAGAACACCTCCTCTTCTTTTTGGTGGAGAGAACCAGGCTCGAGTCTCCCCCGGCCTATGGAGAGCCCGTCAGGAAATACCGTGATACCGGCCGCATCAAGTGTGTCGGGAGGATCTGCAATGTAGATCTTTGAGGCGCAGGCACCGAACCCAGGATCTTTCTCAAGTGATTTTTTCATCTCGCTGATACAGGCCGGATGAAGGGTCGCATCGTTATTGAGGACCAGGATACAGGTTCCTTTCGTCTGGGTGATTCCGATGTTATTACCTGCTCCGAAACCCAGATTTTGCCCGGTCTCAAGGAGAATCACGCTTTTGTAATTTTTGCGTATCATGTCCGGAGAACCGTCGTCCGAGCCGTTGTCTACCACGATAGTCTCAAGGTTAGGGTAATCTTGGGAAAGAATACTGTCGAGGCATTTCGCGATAAATGCTCCTCCGTTCCAGTTCAGTATGAGCACGGAAACTAGCTCATCCATATTATCGGTCGATGATAGAGAATTTTACGCATGGGCAGATCAATTAGGTAAATGTAGTGCAAACGATAGCTCGAAGTCAAGACAGATATATGCCCCGTGCCTGTCCAGACGTAACACGTTCGGATACCATTGCCTTCTTATATAGAATATGTAAAAGTCGAACAGGGCTTTATTCACAAAGAAATTGGCCCGTGCGATCCATATATCAGGTAAGGTCGAATTTATGATACGCTTAAGACGGTTGGCACAGGTATAGCTATTTTCCAATACATAATGGGCTAGGTCTTCAAACGCTATACCGGGAACAACTCTCCGTCAACCATGTTAAAACGCCGCCTGCCTAGCGCCCCGATTTCTGGGTCGTGGGTTACTAGGATGAGCGTGGACGAGAGCTTCTTGTTTACGGAGAGAATGTAGTCCAGTACTTCTCGCCCTGTCTTTCGGTCGAGGTTACCGGTCGGTTCGTCGGCGAGAATGAGCTCTGGTTCGCTCACAAGGGCACGCGCGGTAGCTACCCTTTGTTGTTCGCCGCCGGATAGTTCTCCCGGTTTGTGGTGTCTTCTCGTGCTCAAACCCATGATCTCCATGAAGGTTTCGGCCTTTGCCGCGATGTCGGTCATGTTCATGCGTCTGATCATGAGAGGCATCTTGATGTTTTCGATCACGTCGAAATCCTGGAGCAGATGATAGAACTGGAAGATGAATCCGACTCTTTCGTTTCTGAACCTGCTTGCTTCGTCTTCACTGAATTGCCGGACATTGTGGCCTTTGAAGAATATCTCTCCCTCTGTTGGCTGATCAAGGGTTCCGAGGATATGGAGGAACGTGCTTTTGCCAGCGCCAGATGGACCCATAATGGTAATGAAGTCACCTTTCTCCACATCAAGGTCGACTCCTTTGATCACCTGCAACTGGACCCCGTTCTTCTTGTACGTCTTTTTCAGTCCTTTTACGCTTAGAATTGTATCACTCATAACGCAGCGTCTCCACAGGATCTATCTTTGCGGCCCTGTAAGAAGGATAGAGTGTTGCGAGGATACAAATGCATGTGGTCACGAGGGCAAGAAGAACGACGTCGAAGAGACTGATTTTCATGGGCAGTGTACTTATATAATAAATATCTTTAGGCAGTGTGATGATCTTGTAGTGCTGCTGGATTTGACAAAGAAGGTATCCGCTCATGGATCCTATGAAGGCTCCGAGGGCGCCGATGCTGATTCCTTCTACTACGAAAATCTTCATGATGCTCCTCTTCTTTGCCCCTATAGCCTTGAGGATGGCGATATCCTTTTGTTTTTCCATGACCGTCATAATGAGGGAGCTTACGATATTGAAACTGGCCACGAATATGATCAATGCAAGGATAATGAACATGGCGATTTTTTCCAGTTTCAAAGCAGAGAAAAGATTTTTGTTCATCTGGATCCAAGTTCTGGTGAAATATTCTGGACCCAAGCGCTTCATGATCTCTTTTTGCTGCTCATCTGCCTTATAGATGTCTGTAAGTTTAATCTCCACCCCCGTAGCTCCGAGACTGGCCATTTTCTCTACGTCTTGAAGGGACATTATGGCGAGAGTGTTATCAATCTCGTACATGCCGGTTTCAAATATACCGCCCACACGCGCCCTCAATGTCTCGGGTACTGCCCCCATGGGGGAGACGCCGCCAAAAGGTATCATGAGGGTGAAGCTGTCACCGTAGAACAACCCCATGTGAGCTGCAAGCTCTTTACCGATAAGTATGTTGCCGCTCCTGTCCAGGGCATCCAATCCGCCTTCTTTTATCAGGTTCTTCATAAATTTCATGTCATCGGCATTTATCCCTTTGACTGCGACGCCGGAAAGTTGCCTTCCACTCTGCACCATCGCCTGAAAGGTGGCAAAAGGAAAGGCATGCGTCACCCCAGGGGTGTTTCTGGCGGTATCCACTACTTGGTTTACGTCACGTATTTCTCCACGTGGGTCAAGGACAAGGATGTGAGGGTTGACCCCAAGGATCCGTTCTCTTATCTCATCCTGAAAACCCGTCATTACCGCGATAACGACGATGAGGGCCATTACCCCAATGGCAATGCCTGCTACGGAAATCCAAGTCGTGAAGGAAATGAACGCCTCCTTCCTCTTTGATCGCAGATATCTTAATCCAATACTCGTCTCGTATTTCATGGCCTCAAAAGCGGGAAGAGAATGACTTCCCGTATGGATTGGCTGTCCGTGAGAAGCATGGTCAGTCTGTCGATGCCTATACCTTCTCCTGAGGTGGGGGGGAGACCATGCTCAAGAGCCATGATGTAATCTTCATCCATCATGGCGCCTTCCTCTTTGTCTCTAATCTGTTCAAGAAATCTGGCCTTCTGATCTTCCGGGTCGTTCAGCTCGTTGAATCCGTTCGCAATCTCCATACCAGAGATGTAGAGTTCGAACCTCTCAGTGACCTCCGGTCTTTCCTTGCTCCTCTTCGCTAGAGGAGAGACCTCGACGGGATAATGGGTAATAAACGTGGGCTGGATCAACTGTTTCTCGCAAAGTTCCTCAAAGATTTTGGTAATAAGTTTGCCCTTCGTGTCCTTGTCTACATCTTCAAGCTCCAGGGTCTTGGCAAAAGCGATGAGGGTTTGCATATCGTCTGCCTTCCCAAGATCGAATCCTCCGATCTCTCTTACTGCATCTTCCATGGTCATTTTTCGCCACGGGGGTGAGAAATTGATCTCCTGTCCGTTGAATTCAATCTTGTGGGTTCCGAAAAGATCAAAGACGAGAGATGAGACCATGTCCTCGGTGAGGGCCATATTGTCTTCGTAGGTAGCGTATGCCTGGTAGAATTCGAGCATGGTGAATTCGGGGTTATGACGGACAGATATTCCTTCGTTCCGAAAGTTCCTGTTTACCTCGAAAACGCGCTCTAATCCCCCGACAACGAGGCGCTTGAGGTAGAGCTCCGGGGCGATTCTGAGGTAGAGGTCCATATTGAGGGCGTTATGGTGGGTGGTAAAAGGTTTTGCGGTGGCCCCGCCCAGAATAGTATGCATCATAGGGGTCTCGACTTCCACAAAGTCCCTTCCGACGAAATACTTCCTGATGAATTCGATGATCTTTGCCCTTTTTATAAAAACCTCTTTTACCTTCTCGTTTACAATGAGGTCAAGGTATCTTCTTCTATACCGTTCCTCCACGTCTTTGAGGCCGTGCCATTTTTCAGGCAGAGGGCGAAGCGATTTGGTGAGGAGTTTCACCTGGTCAGCAAGGATCGTAAGTTCATTCGTTTTTGTTTTGAACACCTTACCTGTGACACCGATGATGTCCGCTATGTCGAATTTTTTGAAAATATCGAATGATGGGTTCTTCAGGATGTCCTTTCTCACATATACTTGTATCCTGCCTTTGCGGTCCTGGATATGGAGAAAGGCGCTTTTGCCGAAATCTCTGAATGCCATAATCCTACCGGCGACGGAAACCTGCTCTTCCGTTTTTTCAAACTCTTCGTGGCTGAGTGTACCGAACCGGCTCTCCACATCTGCGGTGTTTGCATACGGACCCCGGTCCTGAGGGTAAGTCTCGATGCCAAGACCCTTCAGTTGTTTTTCTTTCTCTTTTCTGACTGCTACCAGTTCATTTATTGGTTCCATTTTTCTTTCCCTCCTGCAACTCCACTATAACATCATAAGCTAGGGTTTTCACTATTTTGCCTTCTCTTATCTCGCCAATCTTGCCGCCACCCTTTATAAAGGCCATGCCGTCAATGTCGGGAGCTTGGACTAAGAGCCTCCCTACCATATGATCTTGTTCTTCTCCTTCGATAATTACCTTCATGGTCCTGCCTGTGAGCCTGGAGAGTCGTCTTTTCGATATCTCCTGCTGAATCTCCATAATAGTTTCGTA
Source organism: Syntrophobacterales bacterium (assembly GCA_031274925.1). NCBI lineage: Bacteria > Pseudomonadati > Thermodesulfobacteriota > Syntrophobacteria > Syntrophobacterales > Syntrophobacterales bacterium. The sequence continues at coordinate 13,166 of JAISPL010000042.1, forward strand.
TCTTTCTTTCTTGACGGCCTTCTTTATCTGCCCCTTCATCCTGCATGCCGGAGTGCCTTCCTCTCTGGAATACATGAAAGCGCCCAGCATATCGAATTCCCATTTTTTTACGAACTCCGAGAGGCGGGCAAAATCTTGTTCGGTCTCTCCCGGAAAGCCCAGTATGAGGGTGGTTCGAAGTGTCATGTCCGGCGCTTTAGCCGTGATATACCCGAGCAGTCGTTCCATATCCGCCCTGGTGTATCCTCTTTTCATGGACATGAGGATTGAGTCCTCCGAATGCTGGATGGGCATGTCCATATAAGGGATGATCCTCTGCTCGTGTGTCATCATGTCAATGAGTTCTTCATCAATGCGCCGGGGATGCATGTAGAGGAGTCTTAAGTAATAATCACCTTTGACAGCAAGAAGTGATTTGAGGAGCGATTTCAGGTTTGTGCCGGAGTTTTTCCCGAAAGACGTAATATCCTGTCCCACGATGTTGATCTCCTTATAGCCTTCGGAAAGAAGCCAGAGGAACTCCTCTTTTACGTTTTCCACATCTCTACTCGTGAGGGGGCCGCGAATATCAGGGACGGTGCAGTAGGTGCACCTGTTGTCGCAACCTTCCTGGATCTTGAGGTATGCGGAGGGTCCGCTCGTAAGGATTTTTCTCGGGAAAGTACCGGAAAAGCCGCCCTCATTGAAGACAAGACCGGATGACCCGATGAGGTTCCCTATTTCACTATAAGAATTCCTGCCCACAAAGAGGTCAACCTCGGGAAGCAGTTCTTTCAGACTGTTTTTATACCTCTCCACAAGACAGCCCGTGACGATCAATCTTCGACCTGTTGACTCCTTTGCCACCGCCTCTTCGAGGACGGTCTCTATCGACTCCTTTGCCGCATCGCTGATAAAAGCGCAGGTATTCACCACCACAGCATCGCAGTCGTCAGACAGACTGTGGCCGTCCTTTTCAAGTCGATGAGTGATATATTCGGATTCTACAAGATTCTTGGGACATCCAAGGCTGATGATCTTGAATTTCAACTACCAGACCTCCTTTAAATAATTAAAAGGCACTTCCGTGCGCAATCCTCTGTCCGCGCTCCCCCGCATCTCGCGCCTATACCAACTCTGTGGCACAGGAAAAAGTCGTATTTAAGGGGATCTTCAGGACTCAAATCTTTAAGCGCCTTTGTAATATCCTGTGCCGCATTCCACGAGGGACTTTTTCGTTTCGTCCATTGGAGACAGCGGCCTATCTTGAAAAGGTGGGTGTCGAGGGGCACCACGAGATCTCTCTTGTTGATAAAAGTCCAGAGGCCTTGATCAATAGCGTCCTTTCTTACCATCCATCTGAGATAGAGGCTCCATCGTTTGAGAGGGCTCGCCGGGAGCCGTTTCGGAAAGAAAAAGATAAGTTCGTTGCCTTTTATGTGAAGGCGTTCCCTCAATCCCCAGAGGGTCTCCCTGATATCTCCCTCGTATCCTGCCCTCAAAAACTGGCCCATACTTCCGTACCCGTCTAATATTTTCCGCAATACGACAAGAAGCTGTGTTATTTCACCGCTATCCTGAAATCTATAATAGAGGCCGTCAAGTACCGCCAAATTACCCTTCCTTGTGAACTTCTCAGGATTCGGACCCATTATCTCAAAGAGGGTTCCCAGAAACCTCTTCATTACATCAATCCTGCCATAGGCGAACTGAGAGGCGAGAAAGCCGACGATCTCTTTATCTTCGGCCAGATCATAACGGTGGACGAACTCCACCGGGTCGGTACCGATAATCTGTGCAAGACCCTTTTTCTCTTTGTTGTATATCTCTTCGAGTTTAATTATGCTGTTCCTTGAAGATGTACTCTTGGAAAAATTATGTAAGACGGAATAGGATCAGTCTTTATCCAATGTTTTGACCAGCCTCTCTTTCCACTCATCCACCTGCTTTCTGAAAATAAGTCCCGTCTTGGCCCGTGCATCGTCCCATTCTTCCCAAGCTTCCACGTTAATGTCCAAACCGTTGCCTGCAATGCCCATGCCTTCAAGGCGGCTCTCAATTTTGCTGCGTACCACACTTTTCTTCTTTTCCATTTCAAGGACAAATTCATCCCTGATTTCATCAAGCCTGGCCACAATGCGGCCTGACAGACCATTGCCCACGAGGTGTAACAGATCTAGTGCTCGGCCATTCTCCTTGGTAATGTCGAGGTCTTCGATAAGCAGGTTCACAAGGAACTTCTGCTTGAATCTAGGTTCGGCCTCAATTTCATCCATCTCAGTCATCGCCCTGTCCATTTCCGTAATGCCTTCCAGATACCTTCGCAATAAAGCCCGAACCCTGTTCTCCAGATCTTTTTTCTGAAATTCCCTCTTTTCATGGTCGTCCATGATAAGGTTCCTGGTCCTCTCCATCGCCAGTTCAATCGCACTCTTTATCTCCGCCATACTCTTCCTTAATTATGTCGTCAAATCGAATTCGACTCGGTATGCATCTTTTATCATAGGCCTGAGGACTATATTCCACAACAAGGGCATCTTCCATTCCATAGAAGATGTGAGCGCACCGTGGGTGAATGTGCATCTTGTCACCCTTACGTACGGTGTATTCAGCCCTCTCGCCGGAGTCTATATCAATGCAAATGCCACGCATAACGCCGTCGATCACGTAGAAGGTCTCGTCTTTCAGCGCGTGGTAATGGCTGCCTCGTGTGTGTTCTTTCTTCAGCTCGAAAAAAGCGAGGTGTCTCGCCACTTCCCCGTGGATTATCTGGGCGAATTCCCCCTTACCCTCCCCATCGTTTCGCCCCATCAATCTCTCTGGCCTCGGGCAGTGTCTCAATCTGTACCTTGTCCATGTGAAGCACCTTTCTTTGAAGCTGAAATCTATACTTAATATATAATATTAGCAGATTTGGGCGGTTGTAGCAAATACGCGATGGGTTTATGAGGCGTGGGTTGTGCGGGTGTAATCCCGTTACTAAAAAAGGACGCTAGGGAATATTCCTCATCCGACCGCCATGTAAACCCTTAAATGCGGTTCAGCCAATGGTTTTATTCTTGGGGCCATAAGGTATGACACTTCAGCGTGACTTAAACGATTTTCATTTATGCTTGTTTTCGTTGACAACCAACGATCGTTCCTGAGCGCTGTGCAGGTAAGCCTTGAAAAGCCTTTGTAAAAGCAATATAATAAACTATAATAATGCTTTTCGGAGGCTTTACATGAACCAGACAAAAACATTCTTTTTGATGGTTGTCCTTACAATAATACTCGTGGCGCTGGGCAGTATTATTGGGGGTAGATCGGGGGCCCAAATCGCTTTCCTGATCGCTCTTGGCATGAACTTCGTAAGCTACTGGTTTTGCGATAAGATAGTGCTCACCATGTATAGGGCTCAACAGGTCACAGAGACTGAAGCTCCTCAGCTATTCAGAATTGTAGCCTCTCTTGCCCAGAAGGCTTCAGTTCCCATGCCGAAAGTCTATATAATTGAGAGCAACAGCCCCAACGCTTTCGCCACAGGCAGGAATCCCGAACACGGCGTGGTAGCTGTAACCAGCGGTATCATGAGGATCCTGAGCCTAAACGAACTGGAAGGTGTTCTGGCGCATGAAATGGCGCACATAAAACACAGGGACATACTTATTCAGTCCGTGGCGGCGGCTATTGCAGGCGCCATCACCATGATCGGCAACTGGGCAAGATTTGCCTCCATCTTCAGCGGCCGTGGGAGTGATGACGAGAGAGGCAATATTTTCAGCATCATCGTATTTTCTATGCTCGCCGCTTTCGCTGCCATGCTCATTCAACTTGCCATATCAAGGTCGCGGGAATATCTTGCGGATGAGGGCGGGGCTGCACTTTCCGGTAACCCGATTCACCTTGCAGATGCGCTGAGGAAGCTAAACAGCGGTGTCGCCCGGAACCCCATGAATGACGCCAATCCCTCCACCGCGCCACTCTTCATTGTTAATCCTTTCAGCGCGAAAGGCGTGCGCACGCTTTTCAGCACCCATCCCCCCATAGAAGAGAGGGTCAAGAGGCTGGAGGATATGGCCTATCGACGATAAGTTCGGCGCTGCCTTAAGAGCCATTTCCCTGCAAATCATAAAGGATGTGGATGAGGGCGCATTCTTGGACGAGGCTGTGAATACCTGTTTTTCGGCCCGCAAGGTGCCCGAAGCCATTAAGGGGCTCGTCTATCAGATTGCATCAGGTGTTGTCAGGCAAAAGATCTATCTTGACTGGGTCCTTGAGAAGCTGATCGACAGGGAGGCAAAAGGGGATACCAGACATCTTCTCTTGATCAGTCTCTACCAGATTGCATTTATGAAAAAAGCGCACTACCACGTGGTCAAAGAAGCGGTGGAGTTCGCGAAGAAGCAAAAAGGCGCGAAGGTTGCCAACTTTGTTAATGCCGTATTGAGGCGGTTCGTCAGGGAAAGAGAGCAGATGACCTATCCTGAAGACCCTGTTTGCAGACTTTCCATCTCCCATTCTTTTCCTGAATGGATAGTTGAAAGGTGGAGAAACAGGTTTGGAGGGAAGGAGACTGAAAGACTTCTGACTCTCCTTAATGAGCCGCCCTCGTTCGCGGTGAGGATCAATTTGGAAAGGATATCGAAAGAGGATGTCATTAGGGAACTCAAAGCGCAAGGAATCAAGCCATCGCCGGGGAAGTTGCTTGATTCGGCCCTTCGCGTGGACAAACTCGGCCCTGTTCTGGTGTCCCGTCTTTTTGAGGAGAAACTTGTAAGTATTCAGGATGAGACGTCCCAACTCGTGACTTCCGCGGCTGAACCGGGGAAAGACGATCTTGTACTTGATGCGTGTGCTGGTCTTGGAACGAAGACAGGGCAGCTCATGGAATCAAGTGCCGGACCGGTAATAGTGGCTATGGATAACGATATAAGGAGACTCAGGCTCATTCCGAAAAAGGCGAATGTCGTTGCGGGGGACGCCCTCAGGGTTCCATTCAGAAAAGGATTGTTCGACATCATAGTTGCCGACGCCCCATGCTCGTCTCTCGGCATCATAAGGAAGCATCCAGAGATCAAATGTCGCAGGAAAAAGGAGGATGTGATACGTTTCGGCAATTATCAGCTAGATTTATTGAAGAGTCTGTGGGATAACCTCAGGCAAGGGGGGCGTATGGTGTATAGCGTATGCTCGTTCGAACCAGAAGAGACAGTGGAAGTCTTGACGCGGTTTGGAAAAGAGAGAGAAATTATTCTCGAAAGACCTTTCTCTTTTGGTGCCAACGAAGGATATTATTTGTCCCTGCCTCAGGAAACGGGTATGGATGGATTTTTTATTGCAAGGTTTAGAAAAGCATGAAGTGGACGAGAGGTATCATTTATCTGATAACGCCTGTGGCAGTCTTCTTTCTCTCGTCATATATTACGGTAAATGTCCTTTTAAAGTCAGGAGTTACTGTGGTATGTCCAGACGTGAGAGGGCAGAAGATTGAAGAGGCAAAACATATTGTGGAAGGCAAGGGCCTTTCCCTGAGTGTCGCCAGATATGAGCCTAGAAGTGACGTTCCTTACGGATATATTACGGTTCAGAAGCCAGAGGCAAATATTACCATAAGAAAAGGCCGCGTGGTTAATGTGCTCGTGTCCGAAGGACCTCAACTTGTGGAGCTTCCTGGTATAATAAACGAGTCGCTTGAAGAGGCTGAAAAGGCGTTGAAAGAGAAGCAGCTCGAAGTGGAAAAGACTGTTTATGTGCCAAACAGGAAGGTGGGTCAGGTGATTGCCCAGGTTCCCGGTGCCGGCACGAAAATCCTGGAAGGAGCCACGGTTACTTTGTTTGTAGGGCGGGAACCTGAGACATATTATCTGATGCCGGAAATCAGGGAACCGGAGGTGGGGGCGCTCATTGAAGAGCTGGACAGTAAAAAGATCAAATACAGGTTGCTTTACGGAAAAGAGGAGCCCGCTCTTCTGGTTATAGCTCCAAAGGTGGTTGCCACGCCGCCGAAATCTATCTTTAGCGGCGACGACAATATAATCATAAACTCAAGCGGAGGATAAAATGGGCAGAATCCTTATTGCGCCTTCCATCCTCTCCTGCAAATTCTCGACACTTGGTCAGGAGATCAGAGAAGTCGAAAAAGCAGGGGCGGATCTCATTCACGTGGATGTGATGGATGGCCATTTCGTGCCGAACATCACAATTGGACCTCTTATCGTGGAGGCGGCGAAAGAAGTATCGTCGGTCCCGCTGGATGTGCATCTTATGATAGAAAATCCTGCAATGCATGTGGATAATTTCGCGGAAGCTGGGGCCGATATTATTACGATTCATGCCGAGGCGGACAACCACGTTTTCCGAACCATCGACCGTATAAAGTCTCTTGGCAAAAAGGCCGGTATATCCCTTAACCCTTCCACGCCCGAGAGTACCCTGGAGTATGTCATACATATTGTTGACATGGTCCTTATCATGACCGTCAACCCCGGCTTTGGGGGTCAGGCATATATCGCCTCAATGGAAGCCAAGATAGAAGAGACCAGGAAGATAATAGAAGCCTCCGGAAGGGATATCGACATTGAAGTGGACGGGGGTATCAAAGCCGCAAACGCCGCCAGGGTGGTTGCGGCTGGCGCCAATATACTTGTTATGGGCGTCGAGATATTTCATAGTGGAGACTACAGGAAGAAATTCCTTGAAATCAGGAATTCCATAGCCGCAGCGCAGATTTCAGCAAACGTAGCCGGGACATAGTGGAACTCAGGAAGCAGAAGATATACAAAAAGGTTTTTGATATGGCTTGCGCCGATCTCGTGCGTCTTGATATAAGAGAAAAAACTGGCGATGCCGGTGTCTGTTTTAGCGGGAAAGATCACGGGGTGGCGATTGAAGTGCCGTTTTTCGATGAGATTATTACCGTGGAAATGCCGGGTTTCTCGTTCAGAAGTTCCAAAAGCGCAACCGTGAGTCTTGTCATGAAGATTGTAATATTGCACTATCTTGTCAGGGCTTCCGGCATTCCGCTTGCGGACGATCGGATTTCCTACGAGGATATTCCGGGCACGCGGTCCTATCTCCCCGTTTTCGAGGCAAGAGTGACGAAGCCGCTCGTGTCAGCCTTCGGATACAACAAGGACGCCTTTCTTGAATCAGGGCTTGCTATGGGAGGGAAAAGGGAGGAGTTCGGCAATGCCTCGTTTACTTTTTATGCGTTCCCACGGGTACCAATTACTTTTATTCTATGGGAAGGGGACGAAGAATTTCGCCCGTCGGTGAAGACTCTCTTCAACCCGTCCATATCAGGCTATCTCTTTCTCGAAGATATCTCGGTAATATCAAGGCTTGCCGCCGCCAGGGTCATCAAGGCGGCACGAATGAAATATGCATACGAGATGACGGAATAACATTCCAGTAGTTTACGGCAGACAGTTGGCAATCGTTAACGGCACCCTTCCTTCAAGCGCTTCGGCAAAGAAAAGTTACTTAAGAAGCACATAGAAAGAGCGCGGATCGGAGAGAAAGGCAACTCAATACCAGCTATGAGGAGGCTTCAATCCTGATTCCCGAGAACACGGAAATGACGGCAATTATGGCCATAGACCGATCGCGGTGAATTTGGCCTTATTTTGTCTCAAATTTAGGCGACAAGATTGAGGCCCCGCAGCCAGAAGCAGACGCCTCCGTGTGGCAACCATTAAGATGTAGAAAAAGACGACTGAATTCACTGCGATTTACGGTTTCTGGACGAGGGGATGCGAAGCTCTTCTCTGTACTTGGCCGCAGTTCTCCGGGCAATCTTTATGTTGTGGGATTTCTTCAGGACGGAGACAATCTCATCATCGGTGAAAGGCTTTGCCTTGTTCTCGTCTTTTATGACCTCGGCGATGATATCCATGACGACGTTGGTGGAAAGCTCATTTCCTTCTTCCTTTCCGATACCCGTGGGAAAGAAAAATTTCATCTCATAGATGCCGTGGGGAGTACTAATATACTTATTTGTAGTGATTCTGCTTACCGTCGACTCGTGCATGCCTATGTCTTGTGCCACGTCTTTGAGAATTAACGGCTTGAGTGCCTTCAGGCCTTTTTCGAAGAATCCGGTCTGGAAAGAGACTATGCTTTTTGCCACAAGGTAGAGCGTCCGCTGACGCTGCTGGAGGCTTTTGATGAACCATTCCGCCTGTTTGACTTTCTGCTTTATGTACTTCCTGTCCTCGCCATTCGTACTTTTATTCGCGTAGAGCTCTATGTAATGGCTGTTCACATGGAGTTCGGGTATGTCTTCCTCATTTAAGAAAACATCAAATTCACCCTCTTGTTTTGCCACGTAAACGTCGGGTATCATATAAAAGACATGGTCATCCCCGAAGTTTCTTCCGGGCTTCGGATCATAGTTCTTGATTTTTTCTATGAGCGACTTTACGAGATCCACGGGGAACCCTGTCTTTTTGACAATATCTTTGATATTGCCTTTTTCGACCAAATCAAAGTAATTGATGAGAAAATTTTCAAGAAGCGGATCTTTTTCTGATTCCATTCTGCACTGAATCAATAGACATTCTCTGAGATTCTGTGCTCCGACACCTGGTGGATCGAGTTTCTGGATTTTAAGTAGGATTTTCTCCAACCCCTCGACTGAAAATCCAGAGGCGCTTGCTATCTCGGAGATGGGATATGCAAGATATCCATTGTCATCTATGTTCTCTAGTATCCATTCAGCAACGATCCGTTCTTCTTGGGTGACATCGGAGAGGCCTATCTGCCACCTCAGGTAATCCCTGAGGTTGGATGTCTTGCTTACCATGTTTTCGTAATCAGGATAATTTCTTTCCTCAAAGTTTGCATATTCGGAGGATATCTCTTCGGAAGCCGTATATAGTTCAAGCCACTCGGTCATGTCCTCTTTTTCTTCAATCGGTTCTTCTTCAGTCTGCTCCTGGATTGATTCCTCCGGTTCTTCTTCTTTTATTTCGAGGACAGGGTTTTCATTTATCTCAAGTTCTATCGCTTCCATTAACTCCAACTGAGATAACTGCAGGAGCTTTATGGCCTGCTGAAGCTGCTGCGTGAGTATAGGTGAAAGCCTCTGAGTCTGTCTAAGCCCCAACATTAATGTTGAATTCCTCTCCTAAATAGATTTCCCTTACTATTTTGTCTTTTGCTACTCTCTCCGGGGTTCCTTCGAGAAGCACCTTTCCATTATTCACCACGTAGGCTCTGTCACATATCGGTAAAGAATCTCTTACATTATGATCTGACAGTAATATGCCGATCTTCTTGCTGCGCAGGCCGTTGATTAATTTCTTCAGGTCTGAAACCGAGATGGGGTCGATTCCCGAGAAGGGCTCGTCGAGTAGCACGAAATGTGGGTTGGTCATGAGAGCCCGTGCTATCTCCAACCTCCTTCTTTCTCCGCCGGACAATGAGTCGGCATTATTCCTGGCCAGATGGTCCAGTTTGAATGTTTCGAGAAAGTCCTGCACTTTATGGTCCATCAACTCGCGATCTTCTTCTTGGAACTCAAGTATGGCCTTGAGATTGTCCGCGACGGTCATTTTTTTGAATATCGAAGGCTCCTGGGGCAAGTAGGTAATTCCTTTCCTGGCCCTCATAAACATGGGCAGGGAGGTGATATCTTCGCCGTCTAGGAGAATCTTTCCGCCATTTGGTTTTATGAAGCCTATCACCATGTAGAAAGTTGTTGTTTTCCCCGCGCCGTTCGGCCCGAAAAGACCCACTGTCTCCCCTGTATTTATCTGTAAATCAATGCCGTCCACTACTTTCCTTGAACCATAAGTTTTGAACAGACCTTCTGCTGAAAGCGTCGCGACCCCGTTCATCGTCTATCTATCCTCATTTTCGGTTTGTTCACTGAAAATTTTTCTGCATTCACGTTATAGATTATTGATTCTCCACCCATATCAATTTTATCTTTCGTAACCTGTGGAGCGCCTGTCATCACGACTTTTTCGTCTTTAAAATGATACACTGCCTTGTCGCTTTTCGCAATAGCGCCCTTTGATGCCAATCGTACATTCCCCACTGCGTCAACCTTTTCCACCTCATCATTTTTGTTGATGAGATGGAGTTTATCACATACAAGATCCATGTCCTTGCCTTTCATGGTAACCTCGTTTTCCAGGATATAGACGCTATCCTTCACGGAATAGAAGAACCTGTCGGAACTGAAGTTGTAACGTCCTTTGGCGCTCTCAATAAAGCCGGCCACATTCTTATGGATTCTTATTGTCTGAGCGTTCGTGTCCGCATACAATCCTATCCCTTTCAGATCCAGTTTTGTCCCTTCTATGGCCACTGGGGCTTCTGTACGGGTAAAACCTCTCTTAAAGTCAAAATCCATATACTTCGTTACGAGCTTATACTCATTTTTATAAAGGATAACCACATCTTCCATAGCCCCGTTTTCCTGATCTGTATCCATTCTCCCTTTTGAGCCGTTGAAGAATACGGTTGTATCAGGCTTGGGTTTATATTGCCCTTCTATGACCTCCATTTCGACCACGGGTTTGTCGATATATTTTCGGGCGATTTTCGCCTTGATCTCCCAATCTACAGTCCCCTTGCTTTCTCCTGAATAATGGACATCCTTGAAGACTATGGCCTTTGCCGCCTCCTCTACCTTGGGTGGAGCCACCCTGTGAGGTTTGTTGAAGAAGAAGTAAAGGGCAAGCGCCAATCCGGCGAGGATAACCGAGCAGGCAATATATACTGTCAGGTCTCTGTTCTTCATAACATTCGAGCAATTTCCGTGATACGTACCCATTGCTGTCGGCTTACGGCGAGGTACGTCTGGCATTTTAAGCCATCCGGCGGTCTATACTATTTTTACCCTCAGGAGGTCATGGATATGGATGATCCCGATGGGTTTTCTCTCCCGGTCTTTTTCGACAACGAAGAGAGATGTGATAGAAAATTCCTCCATCTTTTTCAGTGCATATGCAGCCAGGGCATCCTCTTTTATCCCTTTTGGTTTGCCGGTCATCACATCATTCGCCTTTTTAGAGAGCAGGTTGTCATATCTCTCGATTGCTCTTCTCAGGTCGCCATCCGTAATGACGCCCACGAGATCGCCGTTTCCGTTTACTACGCCGGCAACCCCGAGCCGCTTTGAGGTAATCTCAAGAATCACGTCCTTCATGAGGCTGTCCTGATGTACTCTAGGAACAGCTTCCCCAGTATGCATAAGATCTCCCACCTTAAGAAGCAATTTTTTCCCTAATGACCCGCCGGGGTGGAGAGAGGCGAAATCTTCAAGCTTGAATTCATTCTTTTGCATCAATGCTACTGCGACTGCGTCTCCTAGGGCCAGTGCTGCGGTGGTGCTAGATGTCGGCACAACATTGTACGGGCATGCCTCGTCAACCTTTACGTTCAGAATTATATTGGCACAGTTCGCGATTGTTGAATTGGCGTTTCCAGTCACCACTATCGTTTCAAGATCCATTCTCTTTATCCAAGGGAGGATCTTTACCACTTCCTCCGTCTCGCCGCTATTGCTCACGATGAGAAGCACATCTTCCCTCTGGAGCATACCCAGGTCACCGTGGAGGGAATCGCCGGGGTGTAAAAAGACCGCGGGCGTACCCACGCTCGAAAGGGTGGAAGCAATTTTTTTGCATATGAGTCCCGATTTTCCCACACCGAGGACCACAACTCGGCCTCTACACGCATGGATTGCATCTACGGCTCTGTCGAACGTCTCATCGAGAGCCTCCATTACCTGGAGTATCGCTTTCGCCTCTTTCCTTAAAACTTCCTTTCCTGTATCCAGAGGAGTGGTCATAATGCCTCCTCAATGTTCTTAAGTGTTCTTAGAATATGGGGAAGATCCGTGAGGGCAATGGAATTTTCTCCATCACAACGGGCAATTGATGGGTCCTCGTGGACCTCCATGAATATGCCGTCAACCCCGACCGCAACGGCTGCCTTCGCCAAGGGAAATATAAACTGTCTTTCTCCGCCCGAGCAACCGTCCATTGCCTGTGGTTTCTGGACGCTGTGGGTCGCATCGAAAATTACCGGATAACCAAGTCCTTTCATGATGGGAATGGCCCTGAAATCATTCACAAGCGTGTTATATCCGAAAGATGTGCCTCTCTCTGTAAGGAGAATACGTGTATTTCCAGTGGATTCCACCTTTCCTATCGTATACTTCATGTCCGAAGGAGAAATGAATTGCCCCTTCTTTATGTTGACAGGTTTACCGGTCTTGCCGCATGCGACGATAAGGTCCGTCTGTCTTGAAAGGAGAGCCGGCACTTGAAGCACATCCACCACTTCGCTCGCAGCGCTGACCTCTTCTACCGAGTGGACATCCGTGAGGACCGGAATGCCTACTTGCTCTTTCACCTCTCTAAGGATCGTAAGCCCTTCTTCAAGGCCAGGCCCTCTGAAGCTCTGAACCGAGGTTCTGTTCGCCTTATCATATGACGATTTAAAAATAAAAGGCAGATGGAGATTTTGGGTGAGTTTTGCGAGTTTCTCTGCGTGGCGCAAGGTGATATCTCTCCCCTCAATTACGCAGGGACCACCAATAAATATGAAGGGTCTTGACCCGACACGTATGTCTCCTATTCTGACTTCTTTTTCCATTTCTGTTTGTCTTGTCTCCTTTTCAGGGAGGCTTTGATAAAATCCCTGAAAAGAGGATGGGGGCTCAAGGGTTTTGACTTGAATTCAGGGTGGAATTGACACGCTAAAAACCATGGATGGCCTTTAAATTCAATGATCTCTACGAATACCCTGTCAGGCGACAGACCTGTCACGTTCATGCCACACTTTTCCAATTCCTCAAGGTAGGTCATATTGAACTCGTACCGGTGCCTGTGTCGCTCGTGAATCAAATTCTGGTTGTAAGCCTTGAAAGCGAGACTTCCCGGTTTCAGCTCGCATGGGTAAGCCCCTAGTCTCATGGTGCCCCCCATATCCGAGAACTTGTCCCTTTTCTGGGTTTTGTTTTTCCGGTCGACCCACTCCTCAATGAGGTATATGAGCGGGCATGTGGTTTCCTCGTCAAACTCCGTACTGTGGGCGTGCTTCATGCCAGCAAGGTTTCTTCCGATCTCAATCACGGCAAGTTGCATTCCGAGACAGAGGCCGAAATAAGGGATCTTGTTTACCCGAGCGTAATGGATTGCATTGATCTTGCCCTCTATCCCTCTGTCGCCGAATCCTCCTGGAACCAATATGCCGTCCACATCGTCAAAATGTGTTGTCGGTCCGTGCTCAAGCTCCTCGGAATCAATATAATGGACATTTACCTTGCAGCTATTCGCAATACCCCCATGGACCAGGGCTTCATTGAGGCTTTTGTATGAATCGATAAGCTTCACATATTTGCCCACAACGGCGATATCAACCTGCTTCTTGGGATTCTTTATGGTCTCGACTATGTTTACCCACTGGGACAGATCAGGTTTCTTAGCCCAGATATTAAGCATATTCGTGATCTTCTCGTCCAAGCCCTGCTGGTTGTATACCAGTGGCACTTCGTATACGACATCAACGTCTTTGGCGGTGATGACCGCGTCAGTATCCACATTGCAGAAAAGGGATATTTTGTCCTTAAGGCCCTGGGAGAGGAACTTCTCTGTCCTGCAAAGGAGGATGTCTGGTTGGATACCTATCGCTCTCAGTTCTTTCACGCTGTGTTGGGTCGGTTTTGTCTTCATCTCGTCCGCTGTTTTAATAAAAGGGACCAGGGTGAGATGAACGAACAGGGAGTTCTCTTTTCCCAGATCGTTCCGTAGCTGCCTTATCGCCTCGAGAAATGGGAGGCTCTCAATATCTCCCACCGTGCCACCGATCTCCACAAGGGCCACATCTATTCCCTCGTCAACATCCAGGATCCTTCTCTTTATCTCGTCCGTAATATGGGGAATAACCTGGACTGTCCCGCCAAGGTATTCGCCCTTTCTTTCCTTTACGATTACCGTTTCGTAGACCTGCCCTGTGGTGAAATTGTTCCTTTTTGAGGAGACGGAATTGGTGAACCTCTCGTAATGACCCAGATCAAGGTCTGTTTCCGTCCCGTCGTCCGTGACGAAGACCTCTCCGTGCTGAAAAGGATTCATTGTCCCTGGATCGACATTGATGTATGGATCAAGTTTGATAAGGGTTACTGTGAGCCCTTTCGCTTCCAGAAGCGCTCCGATGGATGCCGACGCGATCCCTTTGCCAAGGGAAGAAACAACACCGCCCGTGATGAATATGAATTTCTGTCTCATAGATCTCGCCCTTTCAGGAAAAAAGCAATCAATTCTTCCCCGTTTAGTACCTTATCTCCTGTCCTTTCATCGTATCCGAACCGACAGCCCGGTTGCTTGCTCTTCTTGTTGAAAATCGCAAAAGGCACTGGACATGCGTGGTGTGTCTTCAGCGAAATGGGTGTAGCATGGTCTGTCACGATGAGGAACTTCACTCCGTCGCCTGTCTCTTCAAAAATCCTGCCCACTATCTCCTGATCTATCAACTCGACAGCCTTTATTTTCTCTTTAATGTTTCCGTTATGAGAAGCCTCATCAGGCGCTTCCACATGGATATACACGATATCGTGATTCTTGAGTAGTTCAAGCGCCTTTCTCGCTTTTGCCCCATAATCGGTGTCCAGATACCCTGTGGCGCCATTTACAAGTGGCGCTTCAAACCCCACGAGTCCACTGATACCTTTTATCAGGTCTACCGCCGCCACGGTGGCTCCAGTGAGGCCATATTTCTCCTTGAACGAGGGGAGGTGGGATTTTTTCCCCTGACCCCACAGCCATATACTGTTGGCGGAGACCTTCCCCGATTTCTCTCTTGCCTTGTTCACCGGGCTTGCGGATAATATTTTTCTGGACCTTTCCATCATGTTCGTTAAAATCTCTGATCCCTCGCCTTTAGGCATATAGGCAACGATCTCCTGGGCTGTAATATCGTGTGGAGGCGTAGTATCCATATTATAGGACCCCTTCCGCCACAACATGATATGCCGATAACTCACGCCCGGGAAGAAGTTGAATTTATCCGAGCCGATCTCTTTGTTTAGCAAATCGACAAGAAGGTGTGCCTCTTCGGTGCTGATGTGGCCACTGCCGTAATCTCCCATCAGAACCTTACCCGACCTTTCTTCAAGGTGTACAAGGTTGCAGCGAAACGCCACATCCTCGTCCTCCATGGCGATACCCATGCCCACGGCCTCTATTGGCGCACGACCCGTGTAGTACAGGGATGGGTTGTATCCGAAAATGGACATGCCCGCCACATCGCTTCCGGGAAGCATGCCGTCCGGGATGGTAACCACTTTCCCACACACCCCGCCTTTGGCCATCATATCCATATAAGGTTTTCTGGCGACCATGAGTGGTGTTTTCCCTTGGAGTTCTGTGATGGGGAAATCGGCCATGCCGTCTCCGATGATTACTACATACTTCATCGGACAAACACCGGATGTTCTTTCTCGACAGCAGGGCATACAACCATACGATAACGGCCGGTGAGGACTCTCATGAGTTCCCTTCCTCAATCCCTATATGTATGCTCTCCCCTTTTATAAAAGGAAGCATGTCAATCTCAGCTCTGGCTTTCTTCAGATTTTTCTCGACCGCCTCATGGGTGAGAATAACGAGAGACACATGGCCGGATTCCTTCTTCCCTTCTTTCTGAATAACGGAGGAAATGCTGATATCGGACTCTGCCAATATACCGGAAATCCGGGAAAGCACCCCTGGCCTGTCTTCCACGGTAAATCTCATATAGCATGGAAAGGACGATTCTTCGCTTGTCCTCATGCGTCTGTCGCCGGCGCAAAGGGGCATTACCAGTCTCGGGGTCCCAGCTTTGAGCCTCTGGGCCATATCTACTATGTCGCTTACCACAGCGCTGCCGGTGGGATCACTGCCTGCTCCCCGTCCATAATAGAGGGTAGGGCCGACTTTATCGCCGATCACATAGGCCGCATTAAAAACGCCCCCTACGTTGCTCATGGGATGAGCCAAGGGGATCATTGCTGGCCCCACCCGCGCCTCAATTAATCCGTTTTCTTCTCTTCCGGTTCCCAGGAGCTTTATTCTGTAGCCGAATTCCCTCGCAAATTGTATGTCTATGGGCTCTATTTTCGAGATCCCAGCTGTCGTGATGTCCTCCATGGCCACGGGGTAATGAAACGCCAGGCGGATCAGGATACATAATTTGTGGGCCGCGTCAATGCCCTCAATATCAAGGGTTGGGTCTTTCTCCGCAAAGCCGCTGTCCTGTGCCTGTTTCAGAGCTTCTCCGAAGGATATTCCCTCATCGGTCATTTGGGTGAGGATATAATTGCAGGTGCCGTTCAGTATTCCTAGAATACGACTCAGTCTGTTCCCCACAAGACTGTTTCGGATGGCCCCTATAACCGGTATACCACCACAGACCGAAGCTTCGAAGCCGACTTCGCAACCCTCTTTTTTCGCGATGCTGAAAATCTCGGCGCCTCTCTCCGCGAGAAGAGCTTTATTGGCTGTAACTACCCATTTCTTTCTGTTCAGCGCCTCGGTAATGTAATTATGAGCAGGATCAAGCCCGCCCATAAGTTCAACGACCATGTCCACACGGTCATCTTGGATTACTTCCCTGGCGTCACGGGTGAGAAGGTCTTTCTCTAAAGGGATGCCCCTGTCTCTCCCGATGTCGATATCAGCAATCCTCACCACCTCAATATCAATTCCGGTCCTTTGTTTTATGAGGGATTTGTGCTCTCTCAGTATCTTATATGTACCAATACCTACGGTACCTAAGCCTATAATTCCGACCCCGATCATTTTTTCTCTGCTGAGTATGGAAGATTCCGTATACTTTTTACAGCTTGTTTTGGTCTGTGTTCATTCTCCATCAGGGCGAAACGGACATATCCTTTACCATACTCTCCGAAGCCCATACCTGGAGACGAGGCAACTCTTGTATTCTGAAGCAGAAGCTTCGAGAATTCTATCAACCCCATGGATTCTAATACCTCAGGTATTTTTGCCCATACAAAAAACATGGCTGCCTTCTGTTTTTCCCTTTCACTGGCCATATCAAGGTCTATAACGTCCTCGCCACATTTTTTTGCTTCTATAAGGAGACCCTTTACCATGGCTAACGTATAGGGCGGAAGACTTGATATTCTGTAAAAATCGTTCATACGAGTTGAAAAATACCATATAACCGGTCCTACAATCAATACTAAAAGAAGCTATGGAAATCATTACTGTTTCATCAATTTACGATTCCGTGATGTCTATCACAGCTTATATCTAAATTTGCGCAGGAGTTCCTTCCTTGCCTTCTTATCTTCCTCTTTTTCCACGCCTTTCGGCCGTGCTCCGTCAATCACTCCTAGGATGCCGCCTCCCTCGTCCCCTACGGCGACGATCACTTCAAGGGGATTCGCAGTGGCGCAGAATACGTGACAGACCTCATGGCATGCCTTAATGGCATTCAATACGTTTATGGGGAAGCCGTCTTTCAGAAAGATGACGAAGGTGTGGCCGCAGGATAGGGCCAGCGAAGTCTCGCAGGCGCGCTTTATAAGGGCCTCATCGTTCCCTTCGTATCTTACCAGACAGGGACCGCTTGCTTCCGAGAATGCAATTCCGAACTTCAATTGTGGCGAAGATCCCACAAGGATCTCGTACATATCTTCGGCGGTCTTTACGAAATGTGACTGCCCTATCACGACGTTCAGGTCTTCAGGGATGTCGATCTTTATCGTTTTTATCTCCATTGCAGTTAAACCTCCTCATTCAATTTAGTAATGTTCAAAAGGGTTAATCACCTTACCTCAGCTGGTTTGATTCTTTGCTAAAATGCTATTAGCGTTGTGGCGACTCGCCTCGCGCCTTGCCCCGTGCCTTCAGTCTGGAAAGGCTCTTCCTTCAGGAAATCGGGCACGTAGAGAGGCGCACTCTCCAGTTCCTGTACAAAAACATTCTCGAAGCCGTGTTCACTCAAGAGTTCGAGAATGGGATTATACTCATCCTTCGTTATAATCCGGCCAAGCATGGGGTAGATAGAGGCTTCGTGGAGTGGAAGGAACTGCGCCATGAGACTGAGATATGTATCCGGGCCGAGTTTGTCTTTTATCCACGCTACTACCTCCCTGGAACCGGAGAGACTGTTGGGGAGTACAAGGTGCCGGATGAGGAGACCTTTTGATGCTATTCCGCCATTTATTGCTAGATTCCCCACCTGCGCCTTCATTTCGAAGATAGCTTTCTTTGCCCAGGCGGGATACTCCTGCGCATCGGACAGAAGCTTCCCTATCCGGTGGCTTGCGTACTTGAAATCAGGGACATAGATATCTATAAGCCCCTTAAGGAGCTCAAGCGCCTCCACATTCTCATAGGCGTTCGTGTTGTAAAGGAAAGGTATCATGATGCCCTTCTCTTTCGCCTCTCTAATAGCGGTGGCAATAAATGGTATATACGGCGTGGGACTCACCAGATTTATATTGTGGACTCCCTGACTTTCGAGTGAGAAAAATATGTCGACGAGACCTTCTATGTCGTAGCGATTTCCTGTGCGCTGGTGGCTGATCTGATAGTTCTGGCAGTAGATGCACTTCAGATTGCACGAAGAGAAGAAGATGTTCCCTGACCCTCTGGAACCGGATATGGGAGGTTCCTCGCCGAAGTGGGGACCGCAATGGGCAATGAGGATCTCATTCCCGACCATGCAATAACCCTGTTCGTCCTGCGATCTGTTTGCCTTACACCGTCTCGGGCAGAGCTCGCACTTACTTAACCGTGAAAGCACATCATCCATGATAGTATTATACCAAAAAAGCCCGGTGAAACAAAGCGAGGCGGCTTCAAGTTGGTTTTTGTAAGGTCCGGTGACTTAAGGGTGTGTTCAAGGGGGGGGGCGGCGGCTTAAGCCGCGCTCAGTTTTGATGTCACCTGCGAGGCGGCGCCGTATTGATCCTTGATCTTTGCGTGCAGTCACGGAAAGGACCACGGGTATGTCGTCACCGTCTTCAGGACGGGCCGCCATAGTTCTGTCTGCATTGCTTACCGGCCTGACATTCTGTTTCCTTATCCTCTCCGGGCACGAACGCCGGATAATTTATATTCTAAACTTTCCATTGATTTTGAAAAGAAAACCAGCCCAAACAACTTACACGGAAATGGAAAGAGATATTCAATTTTAATCTTTACTTATGGGCCAAATTGTATTATCTTAACGCTGACTTTTAAAGTGAATGGTACCCTGGAGCCTTTAAAAGCTCTGGGGTTTTACTTAAAGCATAGACGGTAAGAAAAGAAAGGGGTAAGAAGATTGGATATAAGGGTTCAGGGCGACAATATTGAAAAAGCAATCAAAGATTTAAAACGCAAGCTCCAGATGGAAGGGCTTTTCAAGGAGATAAAGAAGAGAAGTTTTTACGAAAAACCTTCCGAAAAAGTCCGGAGAAAACAGCGTGAAGCCCAGAAGAGAAGGCTGAAATCCCTGAGATCAAAAAGACATGCGTGATGATCACCAGAGCGCCCCGCATCTGGGGGGCCTGGGCTGACCACGTGGTCCCGAACAGGGGTAAAATTTTTCTGTTTTTGGTTCAAAAAATACCTATCTGGTAGACTAACCTTCTCATGTTGCACAGCGTCTCTTCCGGTTTAGCCACACTCGAAAAAAAAATTTATCAACTTGTCGTTGCCGAAGTGGACGGCGATCGTATCAGTGAGCTGTCTTATCAAAGCCATGTCGCCGGTTTGATGGGGAAGGGTGTCTCTGGTTTTGTTTTTTCAGGGGGCACAAAAGCGAACCTGAAATCCTTCGCGGCGTCTCTCCGCGCTCTCACGGTAACACCTCTTTTCATTGCATGCAAATTGATGGATGGTACCATGGGGCGGATGAGAGGTTTTACCGAATTTCCATCGCTTATGGCGCTTGCCGCTGCAGTTGACCTCAAAAAACCGGAGAATCTTAATTTGCTTAGATGTGTGCTAAATGCCATGGCCCGCGAGGCGATGGACTGCGGCATGAATGTGGCAGCCATTCCGGCATCTCTGGCGGCAGACTGCTGCCGCGGTGTGATTTGCAAAGAGGGGTCTTCAGAGGCCGGCAATCTGGCATGGATTCGGACCGAATCTATCCGTATCTTTGAGGAAGCCGGACTTTTGGTATATGAGAATAGCTGTCTGTCTGATCGTCGTGTCTTCTGTCGGGCTGTTTTGGGTGGTTGTCAGGAGTTGCCGTGCGATCCCGCTTCTGTGGTTTTTGATGATGTGAAAGAAAGGACGCCTGCCGGATGGTTCGAAAAAGACGTGAATATCCTGATCGTCTCGGACGATCCTGACGGTGTGGTGAGGGAGCTCGCCTTTGCTGTTACGGAAGGGAGAATCGCCGAAGAATGGATAGACAGGGCCCTTGTCAGCATTGGAGCGGCAAAATCGCAGCAGTCCGAGCCCAGCGGGATCAAAGTCGATCAGGTCCTGAACGAGTGTCTGTCGCGGGAAATATCCGAGATGGCAGTCACTTTAGTTAAAGGGAAGGGCAGGTTTTTCCCGCTCAGGGAATCTGACAACATTCCCCTTATATATGCTGGCGATGAAGCATACTTTCAAGCGTCGCCTCTCAGGTCCTATGTGAAGCAGGCGTCTCATGCAGGCAGGCCCCTTCACTCAAAAGAAAGGCCGGCAATGTTCCTGCTTTTTGGGGATGCCGCATCCGAAGGACTGTCTGCCGCCGATTCAGGAAATGACGCGATGAAGTCGCTCTCACGTCTTATCCGGGCCACATCTCCCTCCGTGGTTGTTTCCTTCGGGAGCCCCCATGTACTCAGCCGGTTTAAGGATGCAGATGTCCTTATCGCAGCTTACGATTCCACCGGCTTTGCCCAGGAAGCGGTCTTCAAATGTGTTATCGGGGAGAGAAGATTCGAAGGACGACTCCCGGTTACGCTCAATATACCTGACAAAAGGGGCCGTCAGAAATGACGGCATTGAGGATTCCCTCCTTCCTGAGATTATACTGCAGTCGTAATATGGTGGTCATGGCGCTCCTTGGTTTTTCCTCGGGGCTCCCTCTTTCTCTCTCAAGCGGCACTTTACAGGCTTGGCTTACCATAGCCGGGGTAGACATCCGGACTATAGGCATCTTTTCCCTTGTGGGTATCCCCTATACGGTAAAATTCATCTGGTCGCCCCTTATGGACCGTTTCGTCCTGCCGTGGCTCGGAAGACGGCGGGGATGGATAATCTCCGCCCAGGTTGTTCTCATGGCCGGCATCACGTGGATGGCGTTTTCTTCCCCCCAATACTCACCTGCCGCCATTGCCGCCCTTGCTCTCCTGGTAGCATTTACCTCCGCATCTCAGGATATTGTGATTGACGCCTACCGGACTGACCTGCTTTCTGAACGGGAACGAGGACCGGGGTCGGCCACATTCATAGCGGGATACAGGGTAGCCATGCTCACTGCAGGCGCCATCGCCCTCATCATGTCCGACCGGATAGGGTGGCGATGCACCTATCTTATTATGGCTGGACTGCTTGTGTTGGGTATGGCGGGGACCTTGGCTGGGCCGGAGCCTGACGGAAAGATAGCGCCTCCACGGAGCTTCAAGGAGGCTGTGTGGGGGCCTTTGAAAGATTTTTTTTACCGGCCCATGGCCCTAATGATCGTACTCTTCATCATGCTATATAAATTGGGCGATGCCTATGCGGGAAGCATGACCACAACCTTTCTCCTGAGGGGCGTGGGGTTTACCGCGACCGAGGTAGGCACTATCAATAAGGTCCTTGGATTTGCCGCCACAATTCTGGGGGCCATGTACGGAGGGGCCATGCTGGTACGTATCGGCCTTTTTCGGTCTCTCATGATTTTCGGTATCCTCCAGATGGTCTCTAACCTTTCTTTCATGGCTATAGTCTGGACCGGCAAGAGTTACCCCATGTTTATTTTCGCGGTGGCCTTCGAAAATATAGCCGGTGGTATGGGCATGGCCGCTTTCATGGCATTTATCATGGCAGTATGCAACAAGCGTTACAGCGCTACCCAGTTTGCCCTTCTTTCGTCCTTTTCCGCTCTGGGAAGAGTCTTTATCTCCCCTTTTTCCGGATATGTTGTCAATTACCTCGGATGGGCCCCCTTCTTTTTTATTACCACCGTGACTGCCCTTCCTGGCCTGCTTGTGCTCTGGCGGCTGAAAGGTGAGGTTGGCCGTCTGGGAAAGGAACAATGGTAGGGCTGGGGTATGGGCAATTGGCCAGGAGCTGTTTGCGCTTCATAGCTTCTGTCCATAGGCGGCGCACATGAAATCATGACATAAGGATAGATAATGTTGTAATTCAGCCCATGTCCTCATGAAATGTACTCGTGAGGGGAGGGCGCCCAAAATAGGCTCGGTGTGGCGGTCTATAGGTGCCCGTGCGCGGATGAGTCAAAGACCTGGCACCGCCATTTCTGTACGCGCTGCGCGACTCTAGCCCGTACGCGGAGGGGTGGTTCAAAATGGAAAAAGCTTTCAAAATAGATATCAATATATGTGGGTATTTATCGTGAGTATTTTTGCGCGCTGTCCCACCCCTAAGGTGTATTGCGGAAACATGGCATCCGTGGTCAATCCAAAAGTAAAGGTAACATGCAAATTTGCCCTCCAAGACTAACCCGGTGGACAGCCTGCCAATGGGCATTAAGGGGGAGTTCATGGTAGTGGAGGAGTGTAGCTGTGGGATGAAATCCATGCCGTCCGGCATAAATCGACGAGTTCTCTGAGGCGGGGCAGCATAGATGCGTTTGATGCGGCGCGGCGAAGGTTCATAATTCCTGCCGGAATGTGCGCAAAAAACGGCGCGAGCCCTTTTTTTATACCTAAAAATCCGTATGCGCCCAAGGCCTGCATAAGCCGTTCCGCAGATGCGTCCCAAAAAAGATCAGTAAAGCTGGTCCGGTCTATGTTCCATTCCGATAATTCGTAATAAAAATCGAGAAGCTCCTCAATCTCTTCCTCCAGCAGGGAGACGTAAGGGTCTAAGAGCAGTGACCCGAGATCATAGAAGGGACTTCCGAACCTCATTCCCTGATAATCAATGAGATAGGGTTCTCCGTCTCGGATCATCACGTTCTGTGATTGAAAATCCCGGTGCACGAGACAGTGTGTCGTTGCAGAGAGCCGTCCTGCAAGGGCGGAAAGTTCCATTTCCAGTTCATCGGCAAATGTTTGCTCAAGCTCAATCCCGCACGCGCCGGTCACAAAATTTTCTTTGAAATAGTCCCGCTCCCATTGGTAGAGGCGGGGATTGAATTCATCCATGAGCCTCACACGGCCGATGGGAAACGCTTTTTCAGGGAACGAATGGAGCCTGTATACCACGGCAAGGGTCTTCTTATAAAGGGTTTCTCTTGTCTCCCACGGGTCGTGGCGAAAGGACCAAAGGTCGGCCTGTCCCATGTCCTCCATGAGCATGAGGTGGTTTTCCGGATCGTGACGGATCAGGCGGGGAACAGGAAGCCCTATATCGCGGAGGAATTCGGTGATGGCCGCATAGTATGAATTCTCCATTCGTGCGGGGTCGTACCGGATCAGTATATAGGTTGAAGTTTCCGCTTTCAGCCTAAAGAAGCTGCGGTCAGATCCCCTGGCGGTAAGCAGGGTTAATTCCATGGCGGCGGACCCTGCTTCTCCCAGAGTCTCCTCCGCGAATTTGATTAAATGGTCACGGACTGTCATATGTCATCTTTAGCCTTCAGGCTTTCATATTGAGCGATGGAGCCGATGTCGTGCCATTCTCCCTCGTCGATAATGATCCCCATGACCGAGCCAGGCTCTTTAACGATCCTCTTTACGAGTATCGGGATGATTGACCCTGCTTTGCGTGCTTCGATATGCTGGAGTAGCGACGTCTCCACTGCATAGATCCCGCTGAATTGGCAGCTTTGATCTCCTGCGTGCCCGATGGTGTGGCGAAGGTCACACACCTCTTTGCGGGAATTGATATTCACATTTAGGAGGGGACCGCTGCTTCTCAGCGCCAGCGTGGCCTCCGGCCTTCTCGCTTCGTGCGCGTCCATGAGTCTCCGGACAGGCATCCCGCTTATTACATCGCCATTATAGCAGAGGATGGCCTCGTCGTTATCTATGAGGTCCTCTATATTCTTGAGGCCGCCTGCTGTGTCGAGAAGAATGGCCTCGTGACGGAAAATAATAGGAAAACCGCGCCATTTTTTGTCGGGAAACTTCTCAAGGTACACATTGGGACAATGATGGGTATTGATGATGAAGCGGTCCACGCCGGCTTCAAGGAGATGGTCCATGGCGTAAGTAATTGCCGGGCGGCCACCCACCGGGAGAAGCGGTTTCGGGCAGTGCTCGGTGAGCGGCCTCAGGCGGATCCCCAACCCGGCGCCAAGGATGAAAGCGGTTTTGAGTCTCCGCTTTCTCATGACACCACGTCCCTGGTAATATGAATATCCGTGTTCAATATATCTTCCGTATCTCTGCCCCCGGGAAATAGTGGCGGAGAATTTCTGCCGCGGAGAACCCTTTTACCGCCATCGCGGCGGCTCCGATCTGACACAGGCCCACGCCGTGTCCCCAACCTGCCCCCTGAAAGACGAAACCGGTGATTTCTCCCGAAGGATTCCGCCCGGCAGTCACGATAAACGCGCTGCTGTAAAGATGACTTTTCGAGAGCCAGCGTCTTATCTCCAGTTCTTTTCCCACCACGATGCTTCGCTTGGAGCCGGATATCATGAGACGGAATATCCGCCCTGAAGGTCCGCGGTCAAGAGGCCTTATCTCCTTAAGGGTTCCAAAGTCGATTCCCGATTTTTCCTTAAGTATCTGCTCAAGCTCCGTGCGGGAATAGGCGACTGTCCACCGGAAAAACCCTTTTGTCTCACGGTCGAAATCGGGGAGTATTTTCATGAGAAGCCCGGCGTCTTTGACATTGCAGTAAGCCTTCTGCTCTGAAAGTATCCAGTGTCTCGCTTCTTCTTCCGTACGAAGCGGAGGATGGTGAACCGCTGCATCGGAGATGCCTGCAAGGTAAGGGACGGTCTTTATGTCCCATGCTGTTCCGAATTCTTCCGTGATCCCTCCGCACGCCTTGGAATATCTGGCATCACAAATACCGCCGTCGTGGATCAGTACTGTTCCCGAAGTTTCATGTACAGATTGCGTGGCATCTCCGGAAACGATTTTTGTTACCCCTTGATACCTCTGGCAATGATCATCGGCGCAGACATCGAAAAGGTCATGGTCCTCCTGCTCGTACCATCGGATTATCTCTTCCGGTCTTTCAATTTTCCTGGCCGGCGCCATAGTCGTTTCCTTTGCGGCATCTTTTCGGTTGAGCGCCGTCATGAGCCAGCTTCTGGAGATTATGGCGTGAGCTTTCAGGAACTCAGATGGCGCCGCCCCATTCATCTCTGATGAAATTACGCTTTCCAGGTAATTCTCAAGACTTGTCTCGTTTATAGCCGTGATTTTTCCGTCGGAGCGGGGTTTTAGAATCAGGCCGCCACGAAATACTTGGTTTTCCGTCCTCTCCCAGTGAAAACGACTGCCTATTGTGACATTAAAGAGGGTGAAAGTTGCTTCATTGCGGTCAACGAGAGCTAAGGATGGTGCACGGATTACCTCCCTGCCCTGTTCGCCCAGGAGGACAATCTGTCCGGAATCAGAATAGGCCTTAAACGCCCCGGAGACGATACAGGACCCGCCGCCGTACTTAAAACAACCGTTCAGGCTGCCTGTCACGCTATCCTGACGATCCATGATGCCCACGGAAATTATCGGTCCATGAATCCCTGAAGCACGGGATTCCAGAGAAAGATAATTCAAAGTCCTGTCTTCCAATATCGCCTCGATTTGCCCCCGTCTATTTTTCTCCGTATGACCCTATAAATATTACTTTTGCGAGGTACTTGTCAATCTTATGTCCTGCTTTTCTTTTGTATGCCGCTAACATTCCGAATAAGTTACCATCTTTAATGTGCGGTAGTGGCAGAGCCACAAGACGGACCGTCCGGAGGAGACCTGTAATAGTTGATATTTCCATACCCCCTGCTTGATTGCATTTAGAACGGGGTTTTTTGGGATGTCCGGTAATTGACCGGGCGGTGTGTGGGCGCGGGAACTTGATCTTTATCTGTCCCTTATCAGTTGAAAACAAAGGATATTCTATGGTAGTTTTTTGTCAGGATAGATATGCTCAAAGAATGGGAGCTTCTGGAATCAAAGATAGATCGTGACTACGGGTTGTTCAGAATCAAGGCCGAACAGTCCCGGTCCCCAAGAACGGATAATAAAGGTTCTTTTTACGTAATAGATACGAATGACTGGGTTAACGTGATCCCTGTTACGGATAATGGGGAGATCGTCATGATCCGTCAGTGGCGGCACGGTTCAAAGAAGATTACCCTTGAAATACCAGGCGGTCTTGTGGATGAATCCGACCCAGAGGACGCTGCACGCCGTGAACTTCTTGAGGAGACGGGCTATCGCGGGGAGCGGGTTACGTACCTTGGATCGACAAACCCCAACCCGGCTGTTTTCAATAACCTTTGCCATACTTACCTCATAGAAGGTGTGAGGAAAGTTTCGGAGATGAACCTTGATCCTGACGAGGATATTGAAGTAGAGCTTGTACCCGTATCAAAAATCCCCTCTCTTCTGAAAGACGGAACTATCAATCATGCCCTCGTGATTGTAGCCTTTCACTTTTTCCAGACAAGATGAACTTGGTATATATTTAGCGGGAGATAATTAGGGTATAAGCGATTTATTATTGCATTATATTTCCCCCCCCTTGGAATTTCTGGATGTCCGCAGGGTTTTTCTGTATACCTTTGGAGAAGAATTGTAGCTGTCATACGATTGGATGCCATACTCAAAGAATGTACACGGGGCCAGATGTTTTAAGGGACAAATCCACACCTAAGGACAGGTTGGACACCCACATGGGAGCCAGCGTTACACCTGCTCCAACCGCCTGAGATGGCGGCCAAGACCTCGAAGTTGCAACCAGCTAGGAAGAGTTGCCCGCGCTCTATCACTCCTGTTGAGCGAAGCGCCTTGATCATGTCCTTGCTGGCGATGAGGTTAGCGCACCCTAGGTGACCAAAGCCACGCTTGCGTGCTAAAGAAAAGGCATAAGG
Source organism: Syntrophobacterales bacterium (assembly GCA_031274925.1). Lineage (NCBI taxonomy): Bacteria > Pseudomonadati > Thermodesulfobacteriota > Syntrophobacteria > Syntrophobacterales > Syntrophobacterales bacterium. The sequence goes on from JAISPL010000042.1 coordinate 40,244, forward strand.
AACGGCATTCATGACGCGGCGTATTTTCTATTTTTGTTCTTGATAAAACAGTTTCTTAAGCTCTCTCATCAGGGCGATATTCTCCAGGTGCCCGGTCTGTTTTGCCGATATTTTCCCGATTATCGGACGGTTGAGGAGGTATGTGTCGCCAATGACATCCAGTATCTTATGTCTTACAAATTCATCCTCGAACCTTAACTTCGTATTCACCACTCCATCGTCGCTTAAGATTATCACATTCGCCATAACGTTGTCGATTCTGCCCCCCTGGCCTATTTTAGCCAGGCGTCCGAAATCCTTTATAAAACCGAACGTTCGTGCAGGAGCGATATCCCTCACAAAATCGGCCGTGTCTCCTGTGAAATGGTACCTTTGTGTCCCGATGGGTTTCCCCTGTTCCAAGGTATAATCGATTTCGAATACATCGGACGGTTCAATGGACAGATATTGGGAATTACTCAGATTCGGTAGCACGATTTTTTCACGTATGGCGACAGGGTCCAGTCCTTCCCGCTGCTCCAAAACGCCCGCCTCCTCTATCTTCTTGCATATCTCAATGGCGGATCCGTCAAAAATAGGAATCTCTTCGCTCACCTTTACGAGGAGGTTGGTAATCCCGTACATGTGGAGCGTGGCAAGGAGGTGCTCAATTGTCTTTATAATGCAAGTTTTTCCTTTGACCGATGAGGAGAATCCCACGGAATAGACATAGTCAATATATCCGTGTATGCGCTCGCCGTCGGGTATGTGCTCAAAGACTATGCCTGAATTCTCGGGCATGGGAAGGAGTATCATGCCTGTCTTTACGCCTGAGAAGAGGCCTGTGCCATATACGACGATGCTCTTTCCGATTGTTTTCTGGGCACGTATATTCTGGCCTTTCGATATCTTGAGCCCCACATCGTTCGACGGACTTTCCGGTTTGTACTCTCCTGCCAGACTCCGCAGGATCACTTCAAGGACCTTGTCAATGGAGAGAGGTTTTTCGAGGAAGTCATAAGCGCCAAGCTTTACCGCCTCGACTGCGGTAGATATTGTGCCGTGCCCGGACATGACGATTACTTTGGCGTCTTTGTCCTTCTCTCTTATCAGTTTCAGCGCCTCAAGGCCGTCCATCCCGGGCATCCAGATGTCGAGGAATATGACTTCTGGTTTTTCCTTTTCGAACACGGAAAGCCCTTCTGTGCCGTCGACGGCCTTCAATACCTGAAAACCTTCATCAGACAGGATGGAAGAGAGGCTTTCGCGTACATTTTTTTCATCGTCAATGATCAGGACCTTAGGCATGGCCATTAGTTTACCCGAAATTCTCCTGTTTTACAATTCTCTTTACAATCTATGCCTCCCTGTACTTCCCGATTCCATTCGTCCGTGCTTGCTATTTTGATTATTTTTTTACTGCCTTTGTGCGCTGTTGTTGCAAAATAACGGGCATATATGCTACGCTACGATTCATCATTAGAAACGGGGCGTGGCGCAGCATGGTTTAGCGCGCTTGCCTTGGGAGCAAGAGGTCGCTGGTTCAAATCCAGTCGCCCCGACCATAATCCCAGGTATAGCCACTGGAAGGACTCCAGTGGCTTGAAAACTAAGGCATTAAGTTCAATATTACGGTATATGCCGTTATCAAACCCATTATGGCCGTGAACAGCTATCCTGCGAAGAAGAACTAGGGAAAAGCCGCTTCATGGCGCTCAAACAGCGGTGTAGCCCGGAAGTATCCACATGGCAGACCGTCTCCCGAACATATTTGACAGTGCACGGGCATTCATTGCATAGCCGGAAGTATCCACATGGCAGACCGGCTTGGAGGCAATCTGCCATAGGCTATATAGTCTTTGTAAACCTTAAAGGAGCAGGCAAAAAAGTCGCCGCAGAAAAGAATAATGAGAGACCTGGTCCTAAATGGAGGATATTGATATGGGTAGAATAGCGCTTATTTCAATGTTTTTGTTCACCGTGTTGCCATTAGGTCTATACGGAGCCGAAGGTCCATACGGAGCAGGCACGGATTGTTGCATGTGCGAGACCAGAGACGACGGCTTGACCACTGAGTGCAGCTCGTTTGAATGCAGACCGCTGCCCGTGGTTTATGCCAGCCTGGCGGGCGCTGATAAATTTCGGAGCGTCGCCATGGTTTTGGCGCAGATAAAGTATTCAGACAGTCTTATAAATTCTGTTCACAGGAATCCGCTGGTCCTTAAGGCCGCCGTATTGTTTCCTGCCGCCGCTGACGCAATGCTCTTACCCGAAGGATTTGAATATCGTATTCGCGAGTCTCCTTCTCAATCCTCCATGGGAACGGGTTCCCGCATATGAGATCAGGAGACTTCGAAAAGGCCTCTATAATAATGAGTTCGGGTCACGCCTTTACCACACAGGAAAGCGCTCTGTATCTTTTTGAGGGGGAAGGCACCACAAAATAGACAGCGACGATTCCGGATGCAGACACATCAAAGATATCAAGACCACGGATTCCGCCATAACGGTAAATTATGTAAAGACCCCTGGTTCCTCCCGCCCCAAAGAGGTAACTGCAACGCTGACCAGGTAGGAAAAAGGATGGAGTATTCTCTTTTTTCTTGACTCAATACACTCAGTCTGTTACATTTGCCACGGAAACTTATGTCTTATGGCAGGCTAACCGGTAAAAAGCTTATTTCCTTCGCGTATTACAGGTAATTGAGCTGAAAAAAACCGTTGAGTGAATATGATTAAAACTGGTGACGAGTAGATATTAGTATCGAAAGACCAGCCGTGCCCATAAGGATGGCGGGCCACGAATCTCTTGACATATGAGAGGATTTGGTTTATAATCTATTGTTGTTTTTGCGGAAAATTTGTACTGTAATTATAATTTCGCTGGTGTAGCTCAATCGGCAGAGCAGCTGATTTGTAATCAGCAGGTTGCGGGTTCGAGTCCCATCACCAGCTCATGGAGAGGTTCCCGAGCGGCCAAAGGGGGCAGACTGTAAATCTGTTGTCTCAGACTTCGGAGGTTCGATCCCTCCCCTCTCCACCATAATGTGTATCAAAGAGCCTTAAGGTGAAAGGTCAGAAAACGGCTTCACCGCAGGCTATATATGTTTATTGTAGCTATGTGTCGCAGAAGAAAGTCCCCGGCAGGACAGCGTGAGTTTATGTGATTCGCCGGGGGTCGAAGATGGAATTAAAGAAGGCGGGAGTAGCTCAGTTGGTTAGAGCATCAGCCTTCCAAGCTGAGGGTCGCGGGTTCGAGTCCCGTTTCCCGCTCCAAAAAACAGGGTGGGTTGAAGCTTGATCCGCTCATTTGCCCGCGTAGCTCAGTGGTAGAGCACCTCCTTGGTAAGGAGGTGGTCACCGGTTCAATCCCGGTCGTGGGCTCCAAAAAAACAGTAACGGAGGTTCTATATGGCTAAGAAAAAGTTTGAAAGAACGAAACCCCATGTAAACATAGGAACCATTGGACACATAGATCATGGAAAGACCACCCTGACGTCAGCGGT